>DASVAM010000601.1:0-2034 GCA_036376375.1 Chitinophagaceae bacterium | reverse complement strand
AAAGATCAGGAAAGCCGCAATGAGTAAACCTATTGGCACCAGCGGAACAACTCTTGATGGAAAAACCAACAAACCCAACGTAAGAAATAATATGATCTGCATAAGCCAGGCCTGTCCATCATAGAATTTCAGAAGACTACGTTTGTGAATAAAATCACGACTGCCTAATACAAGTGCTGAAAGATAAATAGCGAGAAATCCGTTGCCGCCAATAAGATGGGTGGCAGAATAAGTGAACATAGCAAGACCTAATACCAATACCGGGTAAAGGCCGTCGCTTCCTAATTTCATATTGTTGATGATCCAATGACTGACCCTGCCCATACAATAGCCCATTGTGCCGCCGATCAAAAATCCTTTTATCAGGAGAAAGAGAAATGTCGAGGTGTTAAATTCTCCGCTTGCAATGATACCGGTTAATGTAACAGTAAGAAAATAAGCCATCGGGTCATTGCTGCCGCTTTCAAATTCAAGTACGGCCCCAACCTTTCCTTTGAGTTTTACCCCCTTATTGCGTAAAATCGAAAATACTGCGGCTGCGTCAGTGGAGGAAACAACAGCGCCTAATAAAAATCCTTCGAGTAAACTAAAATCTAAAATATAATGCACAAAAATGCCAACGGTAATGGCCGTAATGAGTACACCGATCGTGGAAAGTGAAATTCCACGCCATGCAATTGGTTTAATGATTTGCCAGCTGGAATCAAGTCCACCGGAAAATAGAATGAAATTAAGTGCGACAACACCGATGAACTGCGCTACGTTAATATCATCAAAGTAAATACCCCCGATGCCTTCCGAGCCAGCGAGTATTCCAACGATCAAAAATAAGATGAGGGTGGGTACACCAAAACGGCTGGAGGTATTACCAGCTACAATACTGGTAAGCAAAAGAAGTGAGCCAACCATTAATATATTTTCAGGAGATAAATTCATTTCAATTGTTTCAGGTCTGTGATGACGGGCCGCCGTCATTCAGTGAATGTAAAAGCCAGCTGCCGGATCTTTCGGTCACGGTGGTTTACAAAGACTAAAAGACCAACAACAAGGGCAATAACCCCGACCATTATTATGGGAATCATCATTGTTGAGCTCATTATTAATTTTTTATAAATGAATAAGAAAGCGGTATGCCGGAACCTGCAGTTAAAAGAACATATCGAGAAATTGAATATTACCAGAAATTGTGACTAGGGTAGATTCGTGAGAGATATTCTTTTATTAAAAGGGAAGATTTTTTGATTTTGAGATTTTCTAATGAAATACCAGAATTATAACAGGCGAAAGATTGTTCAAAATAGAAAGGGGCTTCAGTTTTGGGAATAGGCGTATTTGCTACTGTTATCAGTTGAAAATATGTACGCCCGGGTTCAGAATGCGGGTCTTTTGTCGATTGACCAGGAAGTATTTCGTTTACTCGTTGTTCAACGAGAGTTGGGGACTCAACAGAAACAGGCCTGATGCATGACGAGGCAACAAGTATAAAGATTAAAAAGAATAAAATTTTTGCGCTGGCCTGACTGGTCATTCATAAAGATACCGAGTATTGTCCGACAATCATCGGTAGGGCATCCAAAAGCAAAAGAAGCGATTCAAAATGCAGTAAGTAAAATTTTACTTACGAACCTTTTCAATTACCTGCCCAAGCAGGTCAGCTACTTCCTCCTGAATGATCCCGATCTGTTCAATTTCTTCCCCTGCTCTCCAGTGTCCTCCTTCCTTAACAAGAGTAAGGCGTTGGGTTCCTTTACCGGATTGAAGCAGCACGTCATAAGTTCCGGTGAGATTTCCATCCCAGGAAATCGTTTCGGCAAGCGCCGCTTTGTAAAAAATGTTCTTGTGTATAAAAGTTGTGGTAAAAACCAGGTGATCCGCTGTGTCTGGCATGCCGGAGACGAGTTGGTAGTCCATATCAGTTTCGTTTAGACTATTAAGTTAGAGAAAACTTTTATTTGCCGGCCAATCGGTTTATGAACGGATTTTATAGGGCGGTAAATGGCTTATTGGCCGGTCAGTTCCGGTTTTTTATTATTG
>DASVAM010000599.1:0-5298 GCA_036376375.1 Chitinophagaceae bacterium | reverse complement strand
CTATCACCACATGAGAAAAGTAGTATTGCTGCTGATGGCTATTTTGCTTTCCGTTAGTCATATCTGGGCACAAGAGCGAACAATTACCGGAAAGATAACCGATGATAAAGGAGCTCCTATTCCCGGTGCTTCTATTCTTGTGAAAGGAACAAATCTTGGAACAACAGCCGGTTCCGACGGCAGCTTCTCGATCCGGGTTCCCTCTACAGCCACAGCATTGATCATATCTTCCATTGGCCTTGGTGAAAAAGAAATTACGCTGGCGGCCACTAATGATTATTCAATCACCTTATCCACAACGGCTGCTGATATGACCGAAGTGGTAGTGGTTGCTTATGGAACCAAGAAGAAGACCGAACTTACTGGTTCGGTTGCCACCGTAAAAGGAGCTGACATTGAAAACAAACCTTTTACTTCAGTTGATAAAGCGTTACAGGGCGCGGTGCCCGGCTTGCAATCAGTTGCTGCATCCGGTGCACCTGGTGCCAACCAGCTAATAAGGATTAGGGGCATCAGTTCAATTACTGCCAGCAATGCACCTCTTTGGGTTATTGATGGTGTGCCGGTACTCGCCAACGATCTTTCAAGACAAGCTACAACGGCAAATATCCTGAGTACATTAAATCCAAATGATATCGAAAGTATCTCAGTACTAAAAGATGCAGCTTCGGCCTCAATTTATGGTAACAGGGCGGCTAACGGAGTGATATTAATCACTACGAAGAAAGGTCGTGCCGGTAAAACAAAGTTCAGGTTTGATATGGAAATGGGTCAAAACGATGTTGCATACGAGAATGAAGACTATCGGCCATTGAATGCGGCAGAATACCTTGCCATCGCCAGGGAAGGCCTGGTAAATCTTGGTGCAAGCCAGGCCACTATTGATGCCACTCTTGCTGCAAGAGGTGGAAATAATAATGTTGATTATAATTGGTACGATGCGGTAACACAAACCGGCACACAACAGAATTATAATTTAAGTGCCGCCGGTGGAACCGATAAGACGACGTTTTATTTGTCTGGTGGTTACTTTTATCAGCAAGGCACCGTGATAAAGAGCAGCATGAGCCGTTACAGCGGCAACATCAGGGTCACCAATAAAGCGACTGATAAAATAACGATTAACGCAAACATTAATGGTGGTTTTGTACGGCAACATACACCGTTGGCCGGTGGCGCATTCGGAAACCCTGTCCTTTCTTCCTACTTTGTGCTTCCAACAAAACCAGCGTATAAACCAGACGGGACTTTGAATTTCTTAACTCCCGACTTCAGAACCAGCGATCTGTACAATCCGGTTGCAATTGCGGGAATGGATAAGCGATACCTGAAAGAATTGAGCTTGCGGGGGAGTCTTTCAGGTGAATATGAAATTATAAAGAACCTGAAATTCAAGAGCGCATTTGGAGCGGACTACAGCAACCTGGAAGAAGACCAGTATAACAATCCTCTTTATGGTGATGGTGCAGTATATGCATCAGGTAGTCCTTTGTTCAATCCCGGTGTAGTTTATAATCTTTCAACAACAGGTCGGGTATTTGAGGCTTATACACGCTGGTTCAACTGGAATTGGGCAAATACACTTTCATATAGAGGTGACGTATTAAAATCCGGGGACCTAAGTTATAATGCGCAGGTGGGTTATGAAGCAAACGAGGCAAGACAGTATTTTACTCAATTGCAGGGAAGAGGATTTTCTATTTCACCGTTACTCTATTTGCAATATCCTTCATCCACTTCTACTCCAACAACTACTTCGGGAGCAGTTTCCGAGTACACTTTCCTTTCCTATTTTGCCATTGGTGATCTTAATTACCAGGATAGGTTCATTGTTTCCGGAAGTTACCGCAGAGATGGGTCATCACGATTTGGTTCTAATGACCGTTGGGGTAATTTCTGGTCTGTGGGGGGGTCATGGAATGTTGACAGAGAAAAATTCATGGAGTCGATCAATTTCATCGATCAGTTAAAACTTCGCGCTTCATTTGGCTATAACGGAAACGGTGGTATCGGCAATTATGACTGGTTCCCTTCTTATGCTTTTTCCGCCAGTTATAATAATATTCCCGGCAGTGTTCCAGGTAACGTCGGAAATCTTGATCTTTCCTGGGAGGTGAACAAACCACTCAATATCGGTCTTGATGTAAGTGTATTCAAAAGCCGGCTCAATGTGACTTTTGATTGGTACAGGAGGAAATCAGAGGATCTGCTATTAGATGTTCCACTTTCACCAACATCCGGTTTTGCAACGCAGACACAGAATATTGGCGAAATGGAGAACAAAGGCGTAGAGCTAGCTATTGTTGCTACGCCGGTGAGAAAGAAAGATTTCACATGGACAATTAATTTCAATTTTGCACATAATAAGAATAAAGTACTTAGCCTGCCTGGAGGTAATCCAATCATCGGAACCTTTATCATAAAAGAAGGGTTGGATGTACAGACATTCTATACCAGGGTTTATGCAGGAGTTGATCCGGCAAATGGGGATCCACTCTGGTATCTTGATTCTACAAGAACGACAACGACCAATGCCTGGTCAACTGCCCAACGTGTTCCTTATGGTTCTGCATCTCCTAAATTTTTTGGCGGGTTTACAAATACTTTAAGTTTCAGAGGCTTTACCCTGGAGGCTCAATTCAATTACCAATCGGGAAATCTTGTGCAGGATGCATGGGGCAGCTATTATTTGGGCGCAGGATTCGGGGGTGGCTTCAATAAGATTTACAGAGTATTGGATCGCTGGCAAAAAGCAGGAGATGTAACAGACATTCCCAAATACATCGAAGGTGGCAACAAATCATTCCAAAACTTTTCATCATTTTACCTTGCTGAAGGAGATTTTATCCGTTTAAGAAATCTGCAATTAGGATATGAAGTGCCGAGAGATGTCCTGTCAAAGATTAAGGTTGAAAGTGCCTTCTTCTATGTTCGTGGTGTTAACCTGTGGACATGGGTGAGTGATAAAAACCTGGGATGGGATCCTGAGCAGGGAGTGTCAAGCCAAACTAACCTGAATGTATTGATACCAAGGACCGTAACATTTGGGGTAAACCTTGGATTCTAAAACTAAATTTTAAGATTATGAGAAATATGATTAAATATAAATGGTTATTAGTGATTGTGATAGTAGTGGTCTTACCGGCCTGCAAAAAGGAATTTTTAGACAAATTGCCGCCAACGGCAATAACGCCTGAGTTGGCTCTTGCCAGCGAAGCCGACCTGCAAACGGCTTTAATGGGAACTTATGCCGGTCTCAGGGTTACTGACCTTTTTGGCAGAACCGTTCCGGTTTTTGGTGATCTGAATGCAGATAATGCCTATGTGTCGCTGACAAATTCCGGTCGCTATACAAATTTTAATAACTACACTTTTACCGTTGCCGATGGTAATATCATAGGAATGTGGAGAGGCGCATACACAGCCATTTTAAGAGCAAACAATATCATTAACTCAACTATTGCCTCAAGTACCAATGTAAATCAATACAAGGGCGAGGCCTATGCAATAAGAGCACTCTGCTATTGGTACCTGGTCAAGTATTTTGCTAAGCCGTATACTGATGACCCTTCATCGTTAGGCGTGCCTATCGTGTTAGAATATGATCCACAGGCAAAGCCAGCACGAAAAACAGTCACTGAGGTTTATACTCAGATTTTAGCCGACTTAAACCAGGCTTACACTTTAATGACATTATTCACGAACTCCACTCAATTCAGCAAATATGCTGCGCGGGCATTGCAGGCAAAAGTTTATTTAAGTATGGGTGATAAAACCAATGCAAAAACTGCAGCGGTTGATGTAATTAATAACAGTGGATTTACAGTAGTTCCCTCTGCAAGCTATGTTGCTTTCTGGGCTAATCTTACACCGAGAACTGATAAAGTAGAAACGCTTCTTGAAATTTCATCAAACGCAACAGCAAACAATGGCTTTGATGGCCTGGCTAATATTTATAACCAGGGCGGCTACGGGGACCTCCTTTGTTCGGACGAACTATATGCACTTTTTGAAGCGGCTGATATTCGCAAGAGCCTTTACCCTACCGGTACAAGAGGTGGTGTGCCGGCGGTATTTGTAAACAACAAATATCCCGGAACATTTGGTGGTGAAATCAGCGATACAAAAATTCTAAGATTAAGTGATATTTATTTGATAGCTGCAGAAGCTTCCTTACCGGGTGATGAAACAGGAGCAAAGACATATGCAAATTATATTACCAGCAGAAGAGACGCAACAGCCATTGCTTCTTCAGGTGCCCAGCTTTTTGAAGATATCATTACAGAGCGGAGAAAAGAGCTTGCTTTTGAAGGCGATCGCTATTTGGACATGCAGCGTTTAAAGCGCGATATTGCACGAAGTGCAAACTACCCGGCTGCTGCAAGAAATATTCCCTATACAAATCATCGCAGGTTATTCCCGATACCTCAGGCGGAACTGGATGCAAATCCCAATATCCGCAGTCAGCAAAACCCGGGTTGGTAAAATGAAAAAAAATAAAAGAGGCCGTCTTAATGACGGTCTCTTTTTTTATCTTGGCAATAAAGATTGATTTTCTTTAGAAATTAAAAACCATGGTTATGAGAAAACTTATTTTATTTATTTTGATTTCAACATTTATTTTCAATGTCAACGCCCAGGAGCCTCCTCCTAAACCTCCACTTTCTGATTTTATTGGCAGATACGTCTTTCCCGAGGGCAGTGTAGTGCCTGATGTCACGGTTTCACAGTCTGGTGAAGCCTTAACTATGAGTTCTGCGGCCGGTTCTTCTTCGTTAGCGGAATTGGGAATAGATTCATTCACGATCATAGAATTCAGCGGCCTGGCTGTATTCAAAAGGGGGGAAGACAAAAAAGTAAATGCTGTTCATATAGAGGCACAGGGTTATGTGCTGGATGGACAAAAGCAAAGCGGCGGTGCATGGTCCTTCACTTATTATTTGCGTGCGAATCGCGAATTGCTTGTAAAAAAATGATCAGAAATTATAATTGAGAAGATCCTGCTGTGAAATAGTTTGCTGACTACTTTGCAGCAGGTCTTTTATTGTGCAGGTTTTTTCTTCCAGTTCTTTGCCGCCAATGATAACTGCAAAAGGAATATTTTTCTTTTCAGCGTATTTAAATTGCTTGTCAAACTTTACGTTTTCGTGGTAAAGTTCACACCGAACATCGTTATTTCTCAGCTGTTGCATCAAATTAAATGCGGCTTTACTTTCATTTTGTCCCAGGTTAAAAAACAAAACCTGCGTACCAATATGGACGTCTGCAGGGAACAGGTCTAACTCTTCCATTACATCA
>DASVAM010000598.1:0-4139 GCA_036376375.1 Chitinophagaceae bacterium | reverse complement strand
AAAAGTTTTGATCGTTAAGCTTGATATGCAATTTATCATAACACAAAAGCGAATTTTTTTCATTTCGCTATACCGTAAAGCGAAAATGTCACAATCACGGGCGGCAAGCATCTAAACCGGACATCGACGATGAACGGTTTTGATCAGATCAATCATGGCCGACGTCTAAAATCCTTTGAATAATAATTTGATACGACGTGAATTGTTTAAATTTATAATACAACCAGCCCAGTGACAAAACATGAATTCATATTCTCTGATAAGCGATCACATCGATTAGCAAGACATGTTACATTCTGGTTATTATGGTGTATCGCATTTAACCTGTTGTTTCATTACCCTAATCATGTTTTTAAAGGATGGGATACCAGTGGACCGGGAACAAAAAACTTTCAGGAGCTGGGGCCTGCATGGTTCTTCATCAAAACTTTTTTTGTGAATTCTTTATTGGGTGTAATTCTACCCCAAATTCTATTTACTTATGTGCTCATTTACTGGCTTCTTCCCAATTACTATTTCAAAAAACGAAACCTGTTAATTTCCGGGGTTGTTACTATTGGAGTACTGCTGATCACTTATTTTGCCGCTACAGCTTTTAAATACTCCCCCGTTATCTATAATGACATTATGAATACCACGCCTGCCGGCTATCCCGCTTACAAGTCTATGTTACGTGTTGTATTCGTTGACCAGCTTTCCAGCTTACCTATCATAACGGGCTTTGCACTTATGATCAGCCTTATTAAAAGATGGTGGCAAAAGGAAAAAGAAACGGAACAATTAGCAAAGGAAAAAGTCAAGGCTGAACTTCAATTACTGAAATCACAGGTACATCCTCACTTCCTTTTTAACACAATTAACAACATCTATTATTTTACCATCTCCGGCTCTACAGAAGCTCCCGAAATGATCAAAAAACTTAGCGATTTGCTTAATTATATCCTGCATGAATGTGACCGGGCACTGGTACCCCTGGAAAAAGAAATTAAAATGATAAAGGATTATATGGCGCTGGAAAAAATAAGATACGGTGAACAAATGAATATGTCAGTTGAGCTTCCGGATAACTGCAGCAACAAAATGATCGCCCCGCTCCTGTTAATTCCTTTTGTAGAAAATAGCTTTAAGCATGGTACAAGTAAGGTGCTGGCCCGTGCATTTGTAGAACTTATTATTAATATCGAAGATGATACTCTACGCTTTTCTCTGATCAACAGCAAACCACGGGCAAATGAAACGGTAACGACGAAGGGAAATATAGGACTTAAGAACGTAAAGAAGAGACTTGAGTTATTATACCCGAATGAGCATGTCCTGACAATTAAATCAGAACCTGAAGTTTATAAAATAGACCTGGAAATACAATTAAAATATCTTACAGTTCCCGCTGAAGGCCAGGAAGAAAATGTTTCAACAAATGTTTATGCGATTGCATGATTTTATATTTTCTGAAAAAACCGATAAGCGATTGCAGCGCCACATGTTATTTTGGTTGATTTGGTGGCTTTATTTTTCTTTATGCGATTATTTATACCAGGCACCTATTCCGGGTTTGAACGCACGGCCCATTTTCATAAATGTAGGGCCCAATTTGCTTATAAAAATATTATTCCTGCTGGTTATATATTGTATTGCCTGTTATACGATCTTATATGTTTTAATGCCTATGATCGTAAAAAGAGAACGGTTATTGGCTGCACTGCTGCTATTCCCTCTTGCCGGTTTTTTATACACAAGTGCTTATATTTTATTTTGGAACGTTTTCCCTTATATGGATTCACTTTTAGGCACTTCCGCCCCTACAAACCCTGGCACCCAGTTCTGGCCTGCCATTTTTCTTGGTTTAATTGCCCCACTTAAAATAATCGCTTCGGCGGTTGTTATAAAATATGTCAAAAACTGGTGGCTAAAACAAAAAGAAAGTGAAAAAATAGAACGTGAAAAAATAAATACGGAACTACAGTTGCTCAAAGCCCAGGTACATCCTGATTTTCTTTTCAAAACATTGAATAACATTTATGCCCATGCCCTGGCCTCTTCACCACGAACCTCCGGCATGTTGCTGAAACTATCCGACTTGTTAAGTTACATGCTTTATGAATGCGACGGGTCGGTAGTTCCGCTGGAAAAAGAGGTCCATGTAATGAAGGAATATATGCAGCTGGAAAAAATAAGACATAATGATGAACCAGAAATGGAAGTAAACATTAAGGGTGAACTGAGTGGTAAATACATCGCTCCGTTCCTGTTATTACCTTTTATTGAAAACAGTTTTAAACACTGTATTCAAATGACCGAACAAGCCTGGATAAATATGGATATCAGGATCGAAGATGATGATTTCTCCATGAAGCTTACAAATGGTGTAGCAGAAACATTTCGCGAACATTCCTATAATTACAAAGGGTTAGTCAATGTTCAAAAACGTCTGGACTTATTATACCCGGAAACACATGAATTAAAAATAACTTTAGAACAGGAAATGCTGATAGTTTTATTACACATTAAACTGGATAAGGTTTTGGCAAACACAATAGAAAATGGCACATATTCATTTGAAATCGAAAACAAACCAATAGAACTAGCCTAATTATGCACCAGGCAAAAAAAATAAAATGTCTTGTTGTCGATGACGAACCACCTGCCAGAGAAATTTTAAAACAGCATATTGCTGGTGTTGATGCATTAGAGCTGACGGGTACATGTGCCAGCGCCGTGGAAGCGATTTCCTTTTTAAAAGACAATCCTGTTGACCTGATATTTCTTGATATACAAATGCCACAACTATTAGGGACTAATTTTATCCGTACGTTAAAATCACCACCAAAAGTCATTTTCACCACGGCTTTTCGCAAATATGCATTGGAGGGTTTTGAACTGGATGCAGTAGATTATCTTTTGAAACCCATCTCATTTGAAAGATTTTTAAAAGGAGTGAATAAAGTAATGCAGATAAACACGCCTGTGGAACCTGTTCAGGCGTCGAATAAAGAAAATTCAAAGGAACCTGCCAATTCATTTCTGTACTTCCGTGCAGACCGGAAGATGGTAAAAGTATTTTTCAATGATATTCTTTTCATTGAAGCATTAAAAGATTATATAAAGATCGTAACACAGAATAAAACCATCGTTACTAAATACGTACTCACCACATTGGCCGAGTTGTTACCTGCTGACGAGTTCTTACGGATCCATAAATCCTATATTGTTGCCATTAACAAAATCGAAAGCTTTAATGCCGATAGTATTCAGATTGCAAAACATGAACTACCCATCGGACGGCTTTATAAACATGATGTAGGCAGGATATTAAATGCCTCATCTGCAACCTGAAACCTTGTCACTATGAGACGAGCATTTGACTGCAATATTCTTCTGCTGTTGATTATTCTTTTCGTGAGTAGCATTTGTTTTTCGCAAGATGCTATCATTACAGGCAGGGTAAGGCAAGGCGGTCAGGTTTTGCAGGGAGCTACTGTTTTATTAGGCGAAAAGACGAAGGCTACGGACCAAAGTGGCAGCTTTTCTTTTTCAGTAAGACCCGGACGACATACAATCATTATTACTCATGTGGGTTATAAAAAAATTGAACAGTCAATAATTGCTGAAGCGGGCCAGACAACTCATTTTGATTTTGAACTGATGCTGAATGATCTGCTGGAAGAAGTGATGATAGGTATAGGTTCCCGTTCAAAGATTCAACGAAACAATCTCAATTCACCGGTTCCCGTAGACGTTTATTCGTATGGTCGTTTGACAGAAACCGGTCAGATCACGATCACACAAATGTTGAATTTCCTTGCTCCATCAATTGCTGTATCAAGAGAAGTACTCAATGAACCCGTTACTCTTCGCGGCCTTGACCCGCAACATGTTCTTATACTTGTAAACGGAATCCGTTACCATCCCATGGTTTGGCTGTTCAGTGGTGCTTTAAAAGGACAATTAGGAAAAGGTTCTGTTGGAAATGATTTGAACTCGATCCCTTTTCCTGCCATTGAAAAGATAGAAGTATTGCGTGATGGCGCTGCGGCGCAATATGGTTCAGATGCAATTGCCGGCGTTATAAATATCAAACTAAAAGAAGTTACAGCCACATCATTTCATTCGCAGGTTGGTCAGTTTTATAAAGGCGATGG
>DASVAM010000584.1:0-13533 GCA_036376375.1 Chitinophagaceae bacterium | reverse complement strand
GAAAGTCAAACTCCCGTAGGCCTCTCATCCGACTCGGTCGGTAAATTTCAAATTGACCATTTCGCACAAGTCCGTCAAATTGTGGTTAGTTCTGTCGGCTATCGGCCGCTGGTCGTTGATTTTTCCTCGGCCAGGCAGCTCCCATAGCATTACACACAACCTGTATATTATCGCAAACTACGATGTGGCTTTTTAAATTTAATAAATATTGTAACTCTCATTTTCATCCAGTGTAATCAGTTCGTGCAATCTTTTAACGCTTGCGGTAATTCAACTAGCCAATCAGTTCTTTAATACCTTCAATCGCACCCGGAATATTCAGAATGTAAATTGTTTTGGATAAGGGTACTTGAATATTAAAGCCGCTATTTGTCAAACTGTTTTAGTCTAGACTTCGATTTATTAAAAACATTCCTCCCTTTATCAACCCCACTCCTTAATTTTTTCTGTTCTTCTTCAGGTAAGTGAATAAAATCCTGACATTCTGTACTGCAGGTTCCTTCATATTTCTTTTTGCATTCATCACATTGTAGAAACAATAAATGACAGGCATCATTTACACAATTCACATGCGTATCTGCCGGTTTACCACATTGATGGCATTGTGAAATAATTTCTTCAGTAACCCTCTCTCCCAGCCTCTGGTCAAACACAAAATTCTTTCCATGAAACTTTATATCCAGGTTTTTTTCTTTTGCTTCATTTACATAGTTGATGATACCGCCTTCCAGATGGAAAACATTTTTAAACCCGCTATGCTTCATGAAAGCAGATGCTTTTTCACAACGAATACCGCCCGTGCAGTACATGATGATGTTCTTGTCTTTGTTTTCCTTCATCATATCAACAGCCATCGGTAATTGTTCACGAAACGTATCAGATGGAATTTCGATCGCATTTTCAAAATGTCCGACCTCGAACTCATAATGATTTCGCATGTCGATCACGATCGTATCGGGATCGTTTGTTAGTTTATTGAATTGTTCTGCATTTACATAAGCACCTTTATTCGCCATGTCAAATAAAGGATCATTAATTCCATCAGCAACAATTTTACTCCGGACTTTTATATCCAATACGTAAAAACTTTTCCCATTCCCGCCTGTGTCGGGACAGGCATCATCAACGGCAATATTGAGACGTAGCCCATTTAAAGGCTCTATTGAATAGAGATAAGCCCTGAATGTTTCAAGATTTGCCGTCGGTAAACTGATCTGTGCATTAATACCTTCTGAAGCGATATAAATTCTTCCCAATACCCCCAATTCTTTTGAATGCCGATAAAGCTCATTTCTAAATTGAGTAGGTTCATCAATTTTAAAATAGCAATAAAATGAAACGGTAATGCGGGGTGTGGGATCGTTCTTAATGCGTTCTTTCAGCTCCTTGCGGGAGATACGATTGTGTAATGCGGCCATCTTTTTTGATTTTAATCTCGCCTTAGGCGAGACCCTAATTGCAGGTTAGGCAAAATTCTAAAGCGCAGCAAAGATAGGAAGGTTTGGGGTTTGAAGTTTGGGGTTTAGCGTTTGAGGTTTGATGTTCTTCTAGGAAGAAAGCTTTTTAATACCCCAATTAATCTCAAAAATTTTCCAGCTGAGGCCTTCGGACAACCGCGCACGCCGAGCTCCAAACCCCAAAGCCAAAACCCGGAACCATTAGTCATCATTACTGCGGCGGCCTACACCAAATCGTTTTGAAAAACCGATCGTGAAATCATTGTCAAATCTCTTGGCATCTTTACGGCCCCAGTAATATTCTATACGTAAGTTCTTGAGAATGTTCTCAAGACCAACAAAATATTCAAGGTAATTTGTTTTGTCGTAATGGAAAGTATTGAGCCCGGCGACAAGATACCAGTTAAGTTTTCTGAAGCCAGGAATTTTATTGGTAAGAAATCCATTGAAGTGATGCTCAATATGCGCCAGCACATAAAATTTTGAAATGTTACTAAACTCATAGATCGGCAAAAGTTGAAAGCTGTTAAGATATTCGCTGGCAATATGAGAGATATTACCATTGAAATGCTGGTAGTCCGGTATCTGGGTTAGTTCGTTATGAATAAAACCGCCCATCCCTACCCTGTAATTAAACAGACCAGCCATTTTAAAGCTTAGGACATCGGTTACTGCAAAACGCCACCGGCTATAATTCACATCGCTTCCAAAGACTTCATCAAACGTACGGGAATAAGCCAACGTGAAAGTGGGCCACTTAGAACCGATATTAATTTTTTGCCCCGGTAATTCAATATACCGTGCACCGGGTTGCCATGTAAGTCCGAAATTCAAGCTAAGAGCCTGGTGCGGCTTGATGTTTTCATTAGCAAGTTCAGTAGGATAGTTTGGTGTAAACTGTTTCTTTTCTTCTTTTACAAAAGAAAAATCGGTTGTATTATCCAAAGGCATCCTGCTTTGATAATCAAAACCGGCACTCCAGGTAAAACCGTCGCCGATCCCTTTTACAAACGATGAGCGGAGATACCATGCTTCATAGGTCTTCATCAGGTTTTTCCCGCCGAGCAAAGCTGCTAACGTAGTGCTCCTTGGACCAATCGGGCTTGCATTATTGAACTGAAAAACTCGTTTGCCGCCCGATAGATTGATGGTATTTATGTATTTTTTTCCAAAAATATAGGACGAGCTTAACCATGCATTAAAATGTCCATTGCTAAATCCATAGCGCACGGTCGGTGTTATCCGGATTGATCTTCTTCCAATAGTAGAGTCAAGCTTTTTTGTGTAAGTACAGGAAAGATTCAGGGTCAAACCTTCGACGATGTTATAGTTTATCTGGTCAGTTATTGGCCGGAAATAATAAGATGAATTCTTTTTTGTTTTGTTAATTGTCTGACCAGTAAGTAAGATGCCAAGGATTTTGACTTTATTGTCCTCCCGGTCAACTGAATCAAGGTAAGCAGGATTTTTACTTAATTGCTCAATGCTGTCTTTCTTTCGGTAATCCAACTTTTCTTCATCCAGCAACGTCAGCGGTCTTACTTCATCCCAATAGGTCGGTGTCTTCCTGTTGGAGCTATCGGTATACTTCAATATTGTGTTGTCGAAATAGTTTTTTTTGAAGTCAGGGTTCGGGTCAAAGTTCGAATAAACATTTAAGAAACTTCCGTGAACATCTATTCCAAGAATTTTTATCGAAGGATAAATGACCTGGTTGTGCAACACCCATAAACTATCGTGATAGGGAACATATAATTGTTCGAGGACCAACGTATCGAGGAACTCCATTTGATTTACCTTTCTCAATTCCAGTTTTAACGAATGGATGCGCCATTCATTTTCCACAATATTTATGTATCCCGAAAAAAGCGGCTCGTATTTTCTTTTGGGGGTTACTTGTATCTTGTTTATTTGTTTGCCATCTTCAAAGAAGGCGCCCATGTATTTGTATTTATAATAATTGGTGGCGTTATCAGAAATGGGAGATATAAATCCACGGGGATTAAGACTCGTTCCGATCTGGACATTATTATCATACATTGAATAAAACTGCGGAGCAGCAAGACCATAACTTTCACTTTGGCCGCTCACCTTGGATGAGTGGACTTCAATTTTCCTGTTATTTGGTTTTTGGACTGAATATGTAGAAATTGTTTCGGATAAATAGATGATCTTATTTTTACTTGTATCTCCGTCATTAAAATCTATTTTTTGACCTAATACTTTCTTTGGATAATCGCGGAGTCTCATTTGGCCTTTTGTGTAAACTTCGCAAACGAATTTATCCAGCTGCTTTTGATACACGGGCCGCATTCGAATAGTGTTTTTGATGATCTCATTGGCGGGGTTCTCACCCGAACGGATGATGACTTCTTCCATGGTAAAATCAACAACGCTCAGTTCAAAATCAAGCTCGATATCTTTGTCTGCCACTGTAATGTTTCGCATATCCCGCTTATAACCCACATGCTGGGCGATCAGTGTATAAGTGCCCGGTGACAAATGCAGGAAGTATTTTCCTTCGACGTTGCAGGATGTACCACCCTTTTTATCCTTTATTAAAATAGAAGCGTGCGCCAACGGATTGCCATTGTCATCTTTTACAACACCAGAAACCGTTTGAGAAGATGAAGTTGTGGCGACAAAGACAAAAAGTAAAAGGTGAAAAACTATTTTCATAGACAGGGTATCAAATTTGTTTTTTTGAGTTTGTTGAACGGAGATAACTGCCACTAAGCGCTGCAAAACCGGCAACAAGTCCCCCAATACATGCCGTTACGATTATGAGCATCCAATTTGATCCGCCCAATGGTAATAATGATGCAATCTTTGCCGACAGTACTCCCTCATTTGCGAAATCGATCCAGAAAGCTAAAACAAACCAAAGAACGAATAATGCCAGGAAGCCCGCTGTAAAAGCCTTATAGCCTTTTTGATGGATCAGGATGGCTACAAAAAATGCAATCACAGCAAAGAACCACCAGTATGATATATATATACCGGCGATAAAACTTAGTAATGCGGTCAATAAAAATGAATTAAAAAATTTCATATCAAACGTTTCAAAGTTTGTCAAAGGTCATTTTCCATTTTGCTTTTCTATCCAGTTTGTCGCTGGGATGCATGAACCAGAGTGAATAATATTTTCCGGCGGCCCACTTGTCAATAAATGAATCGTAATATCGACTCCCGGGATTACCACTTTGCCCTCCCGGATAAACAGCATAAGCTTCTATTTTATCGGTTAATTGAACGATCATTCTCCAGCTTGGTCCATGAAAGTCTTTTGTTGCATTAATTATATTCTGACCGCCGCCAACAACGAGGTGATACCTGCTTAATGCCGGTAAACGAAGCAAATGCCTTACACCTGCATCTTTGTATTTTGACCACTCCAGCTTATTATCGGCTTCGGCCTTTAGTAACACCGGTACGGCTTTTTTAAAGCCCGCCATTACCACGTCAGCTGTTGTTTCCAGGGCGGGCGTATTTATATTATCAATAAATATATAGACAGAATCTCTTACCAGGGCTTCTACCATTGTATATCGTTCAGGCCAAATAAAATTTCCGTCAACTTTAGAAAACTCATCACCATAAATTTCAACTTCTACACTATCCAGCCAATTCGCAAAAATTGTAACGCCTTTTTCGCCGGGGTCATTTCTTTTATTCCAGGTTTTAACAATATCTAAGAATTTTTTCTCATCACCGCTCAGTTGCGACTCATCTGTATTCTTTAGGAGTACCGGCAACGCGAATTCAGCCAGCACATTATAATTCTCCGTTTGAAGTCTTTGCATGTCTGCCGTCGTGATGCCATTCATATTGCGCAGGTAACGATTGATAATATATCCCCGGTACAGATCATGATGACCACCGATATAATAGGGATAGGCTGTATCAACCGGTAATTGATTGGCACTGCTTACAAATCCTCTTTCGGGGTTTATTACATGTGGATTTTCTTCCATTGGTATATAGCCCTGCCACATGAAACTGCTGTCGGTACCCGGCATTACAAAATCACCCTGTCTTTTCCATTTGGCAGGAAAAACGGCCTGTTGCCAAATGGCAATATTGCCACGTTTATCCGCAAACAAACAGTTTTGCCCCGGACAGGACAAATAGGGTAAAGCGGCTTTATAGTCATCAAGATTTTTTGCCCGGTTCAGCTTGTAAAAGATCATCAGTTCATTTGAAGGATCATGCGCTTTCCATCTCACTGCGAAATATCGATCGTTGGTCGCTCTTTTGCCGGAGTAAGATTTGTCATACATCACAGGACCAAAAATTGTGTAAGCAACCGTGTCATAAAAGTCTTTTTGCCCGGCTACTTTGAAGGTATCAATATGAAGGTCGGCTCTTTTCCATGCGTTATTGAACCAATATTCCTGCTTGCTGTCGTCTTTAAATTTAATTTCATAATAGTCTCTCACATCTCTCATTGCATTTGTAAAACCCCAGGCACAACTGTCATTAAACCCGATAACGATTGACGGTGCCCCGGGAAAGGATGCACCATAAGAATTGAAATTGGGAGTATGCAATTGCATCTCGTACCAAAGTGAAGGCATATTCAGGCTTAAATGCGGGTCATTACAAAGAATGGGCGCCCCGCTTTGAGTTTTTGTGCCGGTAACCGCCCAGTTATTACTGCCATTGTCTTTATCAGATTTTATGTCATTTATAACAGTACTGTTTTTCCATGCAGAGAAAATGGAATCAGCATTTGCGGGAGCGATTACTTTTACCGTAGGTTCAGGAAAAACAGTTCCCTTTGGGACTATTGGATCAAGTGAATCCTGGGTGAACGGGTAAAGTTTATCAAAGTCAGCTGAATCAAAAACTGTTTTTACATTCGAATATTCTATATCATTTTCGGGGCCGGCAAGATCAAGACTCATGTATTTCAGAAATAACGCGATCTTAAGATTATTCCATTTCTCAGGTTTATAATCAAGCAACTTATATTCTAATGGCAATTCACTTTCTTTCAGATTCTCTATATATGTATTCACACCGGCCGTATAGGCATCGCATGCTGCTTTTGATTCAGGATTGTTTTCAGTCTCTTCAACAGATCTTTTAGCAGCATAAACCATCCCCAGCCGCCGCATGTTTCTGTCAAAGTTCAAAATAGATGTATCCTTTCCGGGTCCAAGGATCTCGCTCAATCTTCCGGCCGCTGCTTTTGTCTGGAATTCCATTTGCCATAAGCGGAACTTTGCATGCAAGTATCCCTGCACAAAATAAGCGTCCTCATCATTTTGTGTAAATACGTGTGGCACTAATCTTTCATCAAAATAAACTTCTGCTTTGTCTTTTAATCCGGAAAACTTCAATGCGGTTGCGAAGTCGGCATTGGCCGATTCGGCATTTTGCCAAACGCCAAATTGCGGACTTAAAAATTTGCCAATAGGTGGAATGGTCCCCCATTTCTTATTAAGTCCATAAATCAAACCCGTCGTGATAACCGCAGAGATAATAAAAGGTCCGATCCGCATAAGCAATAAATAATTCGGGAAAGTAAGAAAAAAAGAGTCATTTTTAAAGATGTGTGATAAGAATCATTGCAGGTATTTTTTGCGATGCGTCTCCTGTTCATTTAACTAACAGCTTTTTCACTAATTTTAATACTAAACGAAAAAATATGGGATTTATAATATTCATTGTGGTAATAGTTATCATCGTTCTATGGATGGTCAGCCTTTATAATCGTCTTGTTAGTTTGCGCAACCGTAGGCAAAATGCATTTGCCGATATAGATGTACAGCTTCGCCAACGACATGATCTCGTTCCTCAAATAGTGGAAACCGTAAAAGGTTATGCCTCTCATGAGCGGGGAGTGCTCACGCAGGTGACAGAAGCAAGATCCGCCGCAATGGCTGCCAGAACTATTGACGATAAAATTGTTGCCGAGCAACAATTGACATCTGCATTGCAGGGGTTAAGGGTTCAGATGGAAGCTTACCCGGATCTGAAAGCAAATCAAAATTTTCTGCAATTACAACAGGAACTAAGCGATATTGAGAATAAACTGGCGGCGGCCAGAAGATTCTTTAATGGCGCTACGACCGAATACAATAATGCCGTGGAAACTTTTCCCTCAAATCTCATTGCCAGCAATTTTAATTTCAAACGTGAGATCATGTTTGACCTGGGGACTGACTCAAGAACAAGGATGGAGGAACCTCCAGCTATTAAATTTTAGATTGCAGATTTTAGATTTAAGATTTAAATGAGCAATCAATTGCAATGAAATATATAGGACTTCACCAACAGATTCGAAGAAATAACACCAACTCATTTCTTTTGTTAGTATCATTCCCGGCCTTATTGCTGGGAATGTTTTATGTTATTATCTATTTTATTGCAAAGGACAATGCCGCAGAATATCCCGGCGATAATTACCCAATGTCGATCGATCACAACGCGATGTTTCTTGCCGCGGTTCCTTTTATTCTGGTATCCGTCGCTGTCTGGTTTTTGATCGCCTGGGCAGGACATGCAACACTTATTCGTTTGGCTACCGGTGCAAAGTCTTTAGAAAGAAAAGAAAATACGAGAGTCTATAATCTTGTTGAAAACCTTTGTATTTCAAAAGGCATGAAGATGCCGAAGATAAATGTTATTGATGATGACTCGCTGAATGCATTTGCCAGCGGCATTGATGAAAACAGCTACTCGGTTACTCTATCAAAAGGAATCATTAATAAACTGAATGATGATGAGCTCGAAGGAGTAATTGCACACGAACTTTCTCATATCCGTAATCGTGATGTACGGGTTTTAATTATCTCGATCATTTTCGTGGGAATATTTGCCTTTATTGCTGAAGTAGCTTTTCGAAGCCTTCGGTTTGCCGGACGTGGTAAGAAAGACAATAAAGGAGGTGGCGCGATAATACTTATTGCAATAGTGCTGACAGCTATTGCCTATTTGATCTCGATGCTACTTCGTTTCGGTATCAGCCGGAAACGTGAATACCTGGCTGATGCCGGTGCTGCTGATATGACAAAAAAACCTTATGCACTTGCCAGGGCATTAAAAAAAATTTCCACCGATCCCTATATTGAAGCAGTGGAAAATCGGGATGTAGCACAGCTATTTATTGATAATCCACGGGTATCGAATCGCAAATCGGCGTCCTGGGATAATTTATTTGCAACACATCCTCCTATCGAAAAACGGATTGAGTTGTTGGATCAATTTGTATAAGTATCAGGAATTTTTAATCTAATTGGCAATAGTTGCTGAAATAAGAAAAACGCTGCACCATCGTGCAGAACTAATATGCTAAAATCCTTTCTGATCAATATCCCGTACAAGCTGTAGGATCCGGATTGGTGGTACAATGATTATTACATATCCATCTTCCGATATTACCGCTTGATGCGCGAACTCCTGTTGTATCTGAAGTCGTGGGGAATGTTCCGTTTTGTATATTTAGATAAGTTAATGTGGATAGAAATGCGTCAATTCGATTATAATCGCCAACGATCGAAGCGGGAATTGGATTACTACTGTTGACACATTTCATGCTGAGCTGAATTGCTGACGCCTGGAACAGTGCTCTTTTCACCCAATTGCCTTGGGCAGGCCAGAGTGTATCGCCTTGCTGCTCGGTTATTTCTAAACTTCCGAATTTTACATTTTGACACCAACTGTGATTGGGATTTTTAAACCAATATCCTTGTGAATATGCACACCACGTGACGGCAGGGATATTACAATCCTGTTTACAATAATAGAAGGCAGTTGCCCATTCAGTAGCACTACCGGGATTAATTAAAAATGGAGCTCCCCAAGCTGGTTGTTCGCTGCCGGCTGTACAATCAGTCGGACTACTAAACTGCTTGACGGAGGCACGCATGGCAATATAATATTGCTCATTGGTTGAGCACTGTGTGCTATTATCTGAAAAAAGAGAAGATAAAAGAATACGAAAAGTAAAGTTCTGCCTCTGGTCGCAGTAACTCAATATTTGTCTACCCGGAAATTGTTCATGAACCGGATTCCCATCCACGTTTTTTGGGATTTGTGATTCACGACCTGCGTAAGCTTCTGCGCCGCCAAGATACCAGTTAGGAGCAAGGTTATAAGTTAAGTACAAATAAGCAGCATCATGTCCTACAATAACAGTGCCTATATCAGTTCCATCCTGAATTTTCAGATTAGAGGTTAGTGCAGATCCACAATAAGAAATTGCAGGTAAATTAAATATGGATTCGTAGACTCCCGGAGTTTCATCTGGTGGAGTTGGTTCTTCTCTGGGTTTTTGTTTTTTACAAGACACAATTCCTAAAAAGAGCGGCAATAGCAATAATGCTAGAAGTTTCAAGGTCCGGCTTAGGTACATCTTTAGTTTTTTAGGTAACAGGATTAAGAATCGCGGTCTTTCAAGGATGGAATGTCAAAAATAGACAGTATATATGGAACATGCAAGCGTCGGCAGTGTTAAATTTTATGAATGAATTTAGTTCAGATTATTATTAGTCGTGTTTGTACTTAAGATTTCATTTTAAGCTTTATAAAAACATAAATGTTTTCCAACCATTGTCGATCAAAATACGTATATCTATTTACCTGGTCTTTATAACCATTTAGAAAATTGCCGTCGAAAAACCTTGACAAATAGTAAATCGCCGACTATTAATATAGACGGCGTCTATGAAAATTCGCTTTGTCGTAAAATCCCCTATGGCTAATTAAATATTAGCCCCTCTATGTAAACTTTTTTCACACTGCAGTCAGCCCTAAAAAGGCTGCTGCAGATGGGAAAAAATGTATCAACCAACAAGAATAATTCTTCAATTTCTACAAACAGACTTAGGTGATTTGAGCGCATAGTATTTACACGGTAATCATTGAATACTATTGCAAGTTCAAATAACTGATATTATTTTTATCCTTCAGAATTTCCGATCTATAAACTCCAATTCCTGAAAGCCAAATGATAATCGTCGCCAAATGCCATTCTCTAAGAGTACCCTATCTGAACAAGACCTTATTAAAGGTTCCATCCTCAATGACAGAAGGGTACAGGAATTGCTATACAAGCAATACTGTTCATCATTAATGGTGCTTTGCCGATCCTACGCAAAGAATGATGAAGATGCCGTTGAATTGTTGCAGGACGGCTTTCTAAAAGTATTCCAGCAAATAGATAAGTATGATGTAAGCAAGTCATCCTTATATACGTGGATGAGAACGATTATGATTCGTACGGCCATAGACTTTTTGCGCAGACAAAACAGGAAGAATATCTCAGTAGAATGGAAAGAAGAATATGAACCAACCATTGATCCTGAAGTGCTGCATCGAATGTCAGCACAGCATATTCAATACTTGTTACAGATCTTGCCGGCAACAACGAGAACCGTCTTTAACCTTTATACAACGGAAGGATATAATCACAAAGAGATCGGGGGATTATTGGATATAAGTGAAGGAACAAGCAAATGGCATTTGAGCGAGGCCAGAAAACATTTGATCACATTATTAAAAGCAAAAGAAAGAGCATGAACAAGCACCATTCTTACAAGAACATAATAGAGGGCAAGCTTGCACAACTGCCGCCTGCAAATGCAGATCTGTTATGGGATGATATGCATGCCATACTGGATAAAGAGATGCCACAGAAAAAGGAACGTCGTCGGTTTTTAGCATGGTTTCTCAGCGGCAAAGGACTTTTCCTGCTAACCTTTAGTTCTCTTTTTATTACCAGCTCTTCTTTATTCCTTTTATCCACAAAAGAAAACATCGCTGTTGCGGCAGAAAAAACACCCGGCTCTCAACAGCTTAACAAACTCATTAAAATTGATACAACAAATGTTTTACAAGCTAATCAGACCAATTCAGACACTACCAATAAATCAAATCAATTAATCAATGAAAGTGTATGCCCAGAGACATCGTCAATCAGTTCGGCTGTTGATGCAATCACTAATAAATCTATAACAAGACAAACCAAAGCACAAGCCCATATAGAGAGTACAAACAAACAATTCATTCAGCAACCAAGTACACCTTTTAATACCAGGGAAAATTCTGAGATCGGTCTTGCTGATTTAAATCCGATTCACCAGGATTTCCACATTATACCAAATCCTAAAAAAGAAAAGCTTTCTTTAATCCATCCATTAGTGACTGCTAATAAGATGCACCGCATAAGAAAAAAGGAACGTGGTTTCTATGCAGGTATTATGTTCGGGGCAGATTTGAGTTCAATACATTTTCAAGCTGCAAAACCAGGTGTAACAACGGGATTTGTTTTTGGCTATGCCCTTAATCAAAAATGGAGTTTAGAGAGTGGGGTGCTTTGGGATACAAAAAGAGTCTATGATGATGGTACATATTTTAATCCGCCAGGATACACGCCGGCAAATGGGGTGACGATTGTAGCGGTGAATGGTAAGAGTCGTCTTATTGAATGGCCTGTCAATATTAAGTATACAATCAAATCAGGAGAGCATAATTTCTTTGCAACATCAGGACTATCTTCCTATTTTATGAGATTGGAAAATTATGCTTATGAGTATACCCAAAATAATCAACCCGGAGGGCATAATTATCTCAGTTATAAAAAAGAAACGAAGGATTGGTTCGGTGTTGCCAGTTTTAGTGTGGGCTATTCTCATAAACTTGGTACTAATGGAAGCATCCGGGTCGAACCTTATCTAAAGGTTCCCATTTCATACATTGGAGTTGCTAATATGCCTATCATGAGCACAGGATTAAATATTGGAATTACTAAACCGTTGAGAAGATAGGTATTTATTTCTCTACCTTTTCCCTTCCACCATTGGCACAAAAGAAAAATTGTCAAAAACTTCTTCTTTAATTGCACCATTCGTGAGTTTGGAAACACGTTTCATTTGTTGTACTTCGCCGGCACCAAGAGGTAAAACCATCATGCCACCGGGTTTTAATTGTTCCAAAAGCTTTGGAGGAACTTCAGGAGCTGCAGCCGTGATCAGTATTTTATCAAAAGGCGCATAGGTAGGCAATCCTTCATAACCATCACCATAGAAGAATTTGATGTTGGTATATCTTTTTAAATGATTGAAGGTTTTGTTCAGGTCAAACAGTTTTTTTTGTCTTTCGATCGTATAAACCTGCGCACCCAATTCTGCCAACACACATGCCTGGTAGGCACTCCCTGTGCCGATCTCCAATACTTTTTCAAAAGGCTTTATTTGCAGCAGCAGCGTTTGATACGCTACGGTATATGGCTGAGAAATTGTTTGACCCTCTCCTATCGGAAAAGCCCGGTCCTCGTAAGCCACATCATCAAAGGCAGAGTCAAGAAAGAAGTGGCGGGGAATTCTATTAATAGCTTCCAATATTTTTTCATCCGTGATCCCCTTCCTGCGAACAACATCTGTTAACTTTTTTCGTAAACCTTTGTGCCGGTATGAATCTTCAGTTGGTCTCATAAAGATGTGAAGATAGTGGCTTTGAAAATTTTTTCAACATCACATTTCATTCGTACCTTTTTGCCCCATTTCTAAAATATCAAAATTGCTGCCAATGAACGGCGGTTTTGTGCAAAGAGTTAAGAAATACTATATTAAAAAATCTAGATTATGAAAAGGATCGCAATGCTTGGCTCAGGATTTATCGGCAGGTTCTATGCTGATGCGCTGCAAGGTTATCGCAGCAAAGACAAAGTGGTAAGCATTTATTCCCGCCGCGAGGAATCAGCAAAAAAATTTGCAAAGGACTACAACTGCGAACATTGGACAATTAACATGGAAGAATCTATTGCCCATCCTGATGTTGATGTGGTTTGTATTTCTTTACCCAACAACCTACACGAAGCAGCGGTGATGCTTTGTTGTCAACATAAAAAAGCAGTGATTACTACAAAACCATTGGGAAGAAACGCCGCAGAAGCAAAACGGATGCTTGAAGCTGTGGAGAAAGCCGGTATATTCAATGGTTACCTGGAAGATCTTGTTTATACTCCAAAGTTTTTAAAAGCAATTGACAGTGTAAAGAAGGGTGCTTTGGGAAGAATTCTCTGGGCCAAATCAAGGGAAACCCATCCCGGCCCGCACAGCGACTGGTT
>DASVAM010000583.1:0-5775 GCA_036376375.1 Chitinophagaceae bacterium | reverse complement strand
GCTCCAATTATTGCATGGTAGTCTGAAAGGTGATGATTCAAAATATGAAAATCCTGAGTGGAGACAACAAAGAAATTTTAAATTCAAATCACCCGTCACAGAGCTTTCGGGACTATTTGTCTGGAACATCCTTGGATTAAGCCCAAATGAAGCCGGCATTATCAATTTTACTCCTTATGTATTTGGAGGAGTTGGTTATACATTCTTAAATATCAAAAGAGATTGGAGTCAATTCAATGCTTCTCATTTTACAGGCGAAACAGCCATATTGAACGGTCTTAGCGCAGATGCGGACCATCAATTACCAAAGGGTGTATTTGAATTTCCTGTTGGGATGGGTCTCCGGTATGGTATCAATTCAAAACTCTCTTTTGTTTTGGAAGGCACTTATCGTCTTACGAGCACTGATTATCTTGATGGATTCAGCCAGGCTGCAAATCCGGATATGAACGATCATTTTCACACGCTTATGGCTGGCCTGCTTTATTCGTTTGGCAAAAGAAATAAGTTTGATTGCCCCAAAGTGAGAGAATAAAGAGTTCAAAGGTTCAAGAGTTCCAAAGTTCAATAATCCATTAGTACGAAGTTAACTCCTGAACTTTTGAACTCTCGAACTCCCGAACTCCTGAACTCTTGAACTTTTGAACTCATTAAACTTCTTACACTTATATTTGCCTACCAAAAAAAAGAACATGTCTCAGGCCTGGAAAGATTATCAAGAAAAAAATAAAGACCGTTTCCTTAATGAATTACTGGATCTGCTGCGTATTCCGAGCATCAGTGCAAGAAGCGAGCATAAACCGGATATGCAAAAATGTGCCGACGCAGTAAAGAAGCGCTTGCTTGAAGCTGGCGCTGATAAAGCAGAAGTATTCCAAACAAAAGGTCACCCGATTGTTTATGGTGAAAAAATAATCGATCCAAAAAAACCTACCGTTCTTATTTACGGGCATTATGATGTGCAGCCGGTTGAGCCATTAGACCTGTGGCATAGTGGTCCTTTTGACCCGGTGATCAAAGACGGGAAGATCTTTGCAAGAGGAAGTTGCGATGATAAAGGCCAATTTTATATGCATGTAAAGGCATTGGAAACAATGGTGCAAACAAATTCGCTTGTTACCAATATAAAATTTTGCATTGAGGGCGAAGAAGAAGTTGGTTCATCAAATTTGGCTGATTTTGTAAAAGGACACAAAGATTTTTTAAAAGCGGATGTGATCCTGATCAGCGATACAGCCATGCTGAGTCTTGAAAATCCCTCGATCGACATTGGTGTTCGGGGTTTAAGTTATATTGAAGTAGAAGTTACAGGTCCCAATCGTGACCTCCATAGCGGTGTTTATGGTGGAGCTGTTGCCAATCCAATTACGATACTTGCAAAAATGATCGCTTCACTGCATGATGAGAATAATCACATCACGATTCCCGGGTTTTATGATGATGTGGTGGTTGCTTCTAAAGATGAAAGAGAAAAAATGGCTGCTGCTCCCTTTGATGAAAAAGAATATATGGAGGATCTTGGTGTCAAAGAATTATGGGGTGAAAAAGGATTTACGACAAATGAAAGGACGGGCATTCGTCCGACGCTTGAAGTAAATGGGATTTGGGGCGGCTATACCGGTGAAGGTTCTAAAACTGTATTGCCTTCAAAAGCTTTCGCAAAAATTTCTGCAAGGTTAGTGCCCAACCAGGATAGCAATAAGATCACTGATCTTTTAATAAATCACTTGAAGAAGATTGCCCCCAATAATGTTGAAGTAAAAGCGGCTCCGCATCACGGTGGTGAACCTTATATGACGCCGATCGACAGCAAAGCATATAAAGCCGCAGCAGCGGCAATAAAAGATACATTTGGAAAAGAACCAATCCCGGTTCGGGGCGGTGGCAGTATTCCAATTTGTTCTTTGTTTGAGCAAGAGCTGGGAATAAAGATTGTCTTCATGGGTTTTGGATTGGATAGCGATAATCTTCATAGCCCAAATGAAAAATTCAATATTGATAATTATTACAAAGGCATTGAGACAATTCCTTATTTCCACAAGCATTTTGCTGAGATGTGATTCCTTTTCATTAATTTTCATATATAAGGTCTAAGCCATAGCGGTAGCACAAATCATTAACACTTCTTCTATGCGTCTTCTTCTTTTTCTCATAACATTCTTAAGTTATAGTATTCCATCTAAAGAGCAAACGCTCAATCCAAAGTCCATCTTCAAAACAGACGCCCATTTTGAAATAAAAGGACGTATTAAGAATTATACTCCGCGTACAAAAAATCAGATAATTATATTCAGAACTTATGATATTCAAGGAAGGTCAAGAGACACAGTTATATTGACAGGCAAAGAAGGGGCTTTTATCCTTACTCTTTATCAGCCATTTGCTGGTAATATTGAAATGAAATACGATGAAGCCTGGGTTACATTATATATTCCTAATGTAAACAAGATAGAATTAGAACTCAATGATTCAACCTGGAATACTGATCAAAGTAAATCAAAGTCCATAAAGTTATCTGGACAGGCTGGAATTATTACTCCATTGATATTAGATTTCAAGGATGCCCTCAAAACGGAATTTTTTAAAACAGCTGTTAATTGGGAGGATTCAACGCTTAGCGATGAAGCTGTCGCCAATATTCGTATACAGAGAATGAAAGAAGAACTTGCTTTCTTAAAGAATTACTTCACTAAGGCCAAAATAACAAATACCAAATTCATTAATTGGGCTAAAAATGAAATATTCTACGCGGCCGGGTTCGATGTCGCTTTTACTTCTTTTACAAACTCCAGGAAAAAATCTTTAACTGACTGGCAGTTAATGAATATATTAAAAGATATCCCTCTTAATAATCCAACAGCTTTTTACAATTCTTCGTACTTCAATTTTTTGTGCGTATTGGCAATGGATTTAGAAATAATCGTAAATATAAATCCCATGTATAAAGACGCTGCAAAACCATATGGGATGAATCCTATGCCTGTTTATCTACAAAAGATCGACTCTTACTCAACAGGTGTGGCAAAAGAGTTAATGTATTACACTATTTATTTTCGTCATCCTCAAAACAAAACAAATTATTACCTGGAAAATTTTCAGGCTGTGATCAAAGAACCTTATTTAAAAAAATTGTTTGCAGAAAATAAAGAGAAGTTATTTAAACCTTTTGAGCCATTTGACCTGGTAAAGAAAATACAACAATATAAAGTACATGATAGTTTAAAAACAAGGTTGATAGATATTTTAAATTCTGAAAGAAACAATAACGTTTTTATTGATTTTTGGGGGGATTGGTGTATGCCTTGTATGAAAGAAATGCCTCACTACCCAGAATTCATAGACCAATTCAAAGAAAGTCAACCAAGCTTTCTTTTTTTTGCTGTTCTCACTGAAGAAAAAAGTGCGCAGGCCATAAAGAATAAATATGCGATAAATGGCAAATTCATAGTTCTCAACGACATTGAAAACAATATCATGAGAAACGTCTTACAATTCTCAGGTTATCCATCCCATTTTGTTTTAAAACCAGGTTCTCTGATCGTTGATAATTCTATAAGTAGAATAACTTCGGGCAGTTCGCAGCTAGATAAAAACGTTGTGGAAAGAGTGAGAAAACACTTTTCATCTCCTACAAAACAATTCTAGTTTAGTTGAGGTGTTTTAATTTTGAAAAATGGCTGAAAATGAAAAACTCCGTCTCGATAAATATCTCTGGGCCATTCGCCTTTTCAAAACCCGGACGCAAGCGGCAGCAGCTTGCGATACAGGCAAAGTGAAATTTAATGGTGTTCAAACAAAAGCATCTAAACATGTAAACGTCGGTGAAGAATATGAAGTGAAAACGGAAGCAAAGCGGTGGCGTATTCGGGTAAGTGGATTATTATACAAGCGCGTCGCTTATTCTGAAGCCATTAATTATTATATCGATATCACTCCGGCAGAAGAGGTGGAAAGATTACAATACCAGGCTGCAAGCTTTCATACTGGTAAACGACTCAGTAAAGTTGGCCGGCCAACGAAGAAACAAAGACGCGATATCGATGAATTTCTGGGTGACTAATTTCCGTTAGAAAACCTGCACAAACTCTTCGCTGGCATCATTTTTTCGGCAGAAACTTGTCATTGCTGACAAGAAAACTATTTTCTAACCTTAAATTAAATAATATGGAAAACAAAGCAGTTGACAGGCCGCGGACTACACGGCCCTCATTATTCGACAGGGACTGGATGGACAGGTTTTTCAATGCCCCTCTCGATGAATTTTTCAATATGGGCAAAATAATGAATACACCTGCCGTTAATGTCTCCGAAACGGATAAAGAATTCAAGCTGGCTATTGCAGCCCCTGGTTTGGAAAAATCAGATTTCAAAATCGATGCGTATGATGATATGCTGACCATCAGCGCAGAACATGAAAGAGAAGAAAAGAATGGGCGTTACAATCGCCGGGAATATAATTATAGTAGCTGGAGCCGGAGCTTTTCTCTTCCGGAAAACTGTGATGTAGAAAAAGTGAACGCCGAATACAAGAATGGTGAATTGAAAGTGTCGATACCTAAAATGCAGGTTAAAGAACCTAAGAAGGGTAAGAGCATCTCAGTTAGCTAAATCACTGGCCCCGCCTGTGGCGGGGTTCATTTTAAGATGAGGCGCCGGTCATTTCAGACAAAGAAGTATTCTACTGTGATTAAAATCATTTTTCACATTTATCAATATCATTGATTCTGGTCCTACTATGATGTACTTTGCTGAAGTCAACAAAATTCTTCAACCTAAAAACAAATAATATGGAAACCAGAGCCGTTGACAAACCAAGAACTTCCTGGCCCACACTTTTTGACAGCGGCTGGATGGAAAAATTTTTCAACGCCCCATTGGATGAATTTTTCAATTTTGGAAAAGTAATGAACGTACCTGCGGTAAATGTTACCGAAACTGAAAAGCAGTTTAATCTTACCATTGCTGCTCCCGGTTTAGAAAAGAAAGATTTCAAAGTTGATGCTTATGATGATATGCTGACCATTAGCGCCGAAAAAGAAAAAGAAGAGAAAGAAGAAAAAGGTGGCCGGTTCAATCGTCGTGAATACAACTACAGCAGCTGGAGCAGAAGTTTCACTCTGCCTGAAAATTGCGATACTGGTAAGATCAATGCTGAGTACAAAAATGGGGAATTGAAGATCATGATTCCAAAAATGGAAGTTAAAGAACCTAAAAAGGTTAAAAACATCTCAGTAAACTAATGGGATGGTAAGGACTAACGACCCCCGTCATTGATGTGACGGGGGTTTGTCTTTCAAGATATGAAAGAATCAACCTCCACGAGTGATTTTGTAACTTTACCGCTATGAGAATAGATATTCTTAGCGTTTTGCCGGAATTATTACAGAGCCCGATGCAACACAGCATCATGAAACGAGCCCGGGAAAAAGGATTGCTTGAGGTTCATATACATAATTTGCGAAATTGGGCTGTAAACGAATATGGCCAGGTAGACGATTATCAATATGGCGGAGGTGCTGGCATGGTGATGATGTGTGAGCCCCTCGCAAAAGCCATCGAAGAACTTTCTGCAGAAAGGGATTACAATGAAGTGATCTATTTAACTCCTGATGGCGAAATGTTAAATCAAAAAATTGCAAATAGTCTCTCCTTAAAGCAGAACATTATTATGATCTGCGGTCATTACAAAGGGATTGATGAGCGGATCAGGCAACATTTTGTAACAAAAGAAATTTCTATAGGTGATTATGTATTAAGTGGTGGCGAATTAGCGGC
>DASVAM010000582.1:0-7455 GCA_036376375.1 Chitinophagaceae bacterium | reverse complement strand
CTACATATTTTCTTCCCGTTTCCGGTCAGCCTCTTCTTTCGAAACCTTATCATTTTTGTTTGCCTCCTCCTTAATGTTTTGCATGGTTGATGAAACCGGGCCTTTCATGTGTTCTTGTGGGTCCGTCGTGTTCAGGGTTTCGGGGTCTGGTTTCAGGGCCGGTGTTTTATCCTTTTTTTCTTTTTTGTCTTTTGTATTTGCCATACTAATTAAGTTTAGTTATGAGTATAACATCAAATTTCAGACCGCCCGCTATGGGGATTTTTTACCTCATTCTGTTCGTATTTTTAAGGTTCAATAAAAAGACATCTTTATGACCGGGATTTTATGTGACGTGATTATCGTCGGTGCGGGTTATTCAGGATTGGCTGCCAGTTACTATTTAAAAATGCATGGCTTAGACCATATCATTTTTGAACGGGGGATGATCGGTGAGTCATGGCGCTCGCAACGCTGGGATAATTTTAGATTCAATTCATCAAGACGACTAAATGTATTGCCGGGAGAAAACTTACCCGCAGATCCGGATGCTTTCGGAAATGCTGTTGAATTTGTCGCTGGTCTTAACCAATATGTTTTAAAACATCAGTTGCCTGTTCACGAAAATTCGAAAGTGTTTTCAATTGAAAAACCGGGAGAAATATTTGCCGTTTCGGTGTCGGCTGCAGGGGAAAGGAAAAAATATTTCTGTAAACAAGTTCTTATAGCGTCAGGAGTTGCAAATGAAGTTAAAATTCCTGCGTTGTCTAAAAACATCTCAAAGGACATAAACCAATTGCATACGAGTGACTATAAGAATGCGGATCAATTACCGGAAGGTGCAGTTTTAGTAGTTGGTAGTGCACAATCCGGCTGCCAGATCACGGAAGATCTGTTACGTGCAGGACGAAAAGTTTATTTGTCCACCAGCAAAGTCGGACGGATACCACGATGGTACCGGGGAAAAGATATTTTTGATTGGGTAAAAGATGCCAGATTTTATGATATAAGAGCTGAGGAGATCAATGACCCGGAGATATTAGAGTTACGTCCACCACAAGTTTCCGGAACCGGTACTGGAAGGGAGAGTATGAGTTTACAATCGTTATCAAAGAATGGAGCTGTTATCCTCGGCAAGATGAATGATGCCGATGTTTCAAAAGTTTATTTCAATAGTGATGCGGCGCGGCATATAAAATTTGCGGATGAATTTTCCGAAAAAATAAAAAGAATGATCGATGATCATATAACGGCGAATGATCTGGTCGCACCTCCGGCAGCGCCTGATGAAGCAGACATACCCGATGTTGATGCGAAATGCGCAAGCAACATTTCATTGCTTGATCTTAAGGAAAATAATATAACTACGATCATTTGGTCCACGGGATTCGATCACGACCTTAGCTATCTTAAATTACCAGTGTTTGATGACCAGGGAAAATTGATACATAAAGATGGAATTCCTTTGTTTCCGGGTCTTTATTTTCTTGGCTATCCCTGGTTAAGAAGCCGCAAGTCGCCCATACTATTTGGAATAATAGAAGATGTAAAGTTTGTGGTTAACAAACTTTATGAATGTTCCACAAAGAAAATTAACCCGGCCGTAAAAGAAACAAAATGACAATTGCCGAACAACTTATCAGAAAATATAATTTGGAACCACATCCGGAAGGCGGCTGGTATAAGCAAACCTATAAAAGCAATGAACAAATTGCAGCAGGAGCGCTGCCGGAAAGATTTGGGGCCAGCAGAGTTTTTTCGACGGCTATTTATTTTTTATTGGAGAAAGGAAATTTTTCTGCATTTCATAGGATCAAGAGTGATGAGTGCTGGCATTTCTATGGTGGTGATCCATTACTTATTTATGTCCTTGATGAAAGCGGCAACGTAAATATCATTGCATTAGGAAATGATTTTGAATATCAATCTTTTCAATATGTGGTTCCCGCAAATTGTTGGTTTGCGTGCATGCCCGCGCCTCAAAGTGAGTACTGTTTTGCAGGGTGTACTGTTTCTCCCGGTTTTGAATTTGAGGACTTTGAATTGGCTGATGCAAATGGCCTGGTAAAAATGTATCCGCAACACGAAAGGCTTATTCGGATGTTGTCCCGGTAATTTTTGTTTCTTTATTTGGTTATGTGAGAACTATTCTTCTTAAATTTAGAAGCACTTCTGTCAAAATGGAATAATCATGGCTCATGAAATAGAAATTATTTTGAATCGCCAGTTGGCAGATTGTCTTTCCATACCCGTTTTTATTACTGATATCGTTGGAAATCTTATTTTTTATAATGAACCGGCGGAGGAAGTGTTAGGTAAAAGGTTTGAAGATACCGGTGAAATGCCGGTCGAAGAATGGGCCACAGTTTTTAAACCATTTGATAATAATGGTGAACCAATGTCGCCGGAAGAATTACCCTTGGTAAGAACATTATCAGAGCAATATCCATGTCATAAAAGTTTTCAGATCGTAAGCCTGAAAGGGGAAATGCAACCGATATCTGTTACTTCTTACCCCATCATCAGCCGGTCAGGAAATTTTTTAGGGGCAGTTGCTATTTTTTGGAAACAGAAATAAAATGAAAGTAAAATTGTGGGGAGTTCGTGGTTCGATCCCAACGACCGGTCCGGATACGGAAAGATATGGAGGCAATACATCCTGCGCTTCTGTGGTGTATGATGATCATGTGCTGGTGCTTGATGGCGGCACCGGGATTCGTCAATGCGGAAACGCAGTCTCGCGTCATAAGAGGATCGATATTTTGCTTACACATCTGCATTTAGATCATATACAGGGGTTGGGTTTTTTCATGCCTTTGTTCGATCCTTCGAAAGAAGTTCATATCTGGGGACCGGCCAGCAGTTCGCAATCACTTTTTTCACGGATCAGCCGTTACCTTTCCCCGCCGTTATTCCCGGTTCTTCTTCGTGACGTGCCCTGCAAGCTGGAATTGCATGAGGTCAGTAACAGTGAATTTGATATCGGCCCTTTTCATGTCCGGTCATCGTATATAATTCACCCGGGTCCGACGGTTGGTTACCGGATAATGCGGGAGAATTTTGTTTTTACCTACATACCTGACCATGAGCCAGCATTGGGCAAACATGGAATGGTCCATGATCCAAAATGGGTTTCCGGTTATGACATTGCGGACGGGGCCGACATTTTATTGCACGATGCACAATATACCCAGGAAGAATATGGAATTCGAAGAGGCTGGGGACATTCTTCGATCTTTGATGCAGGATTATTTGCTTCTATTATGGCAGCAAAACATACGTTATTTGCTCATCATGATCCGGGCCATTCAGATGAATTTCTTGAAGAAATGCTTGCTTCGTTCAAGTCAACTTCAAATGTATCTGCAGCATTGGCCACGGAAGGTCATGAAATAGATTTATCTTAAAAAAAGCCGCCCCGAATCAACGGGACGGCATAATAATCCGATCGTTAATTGATCACGATCTCTTTCTTTTCGGCATCTTTTCCCGCAACGACCGGCAAACTTATTTGCAACACGCCGTCTGTGTATTTGGCTGCAATAGCCGCCGTGTCAATCGTTTCATTGAGTGTAAAAGTTCTGACAAAACCACCGCGGCTGTATTCTCTCAATATCCAGTTAGGCCTTGGAAATCCTTCCGGTGGAGAATAAGAAACGGTAAGTTCCTTTCCCTTTACATCGATATGAAAATGTTCTTTGATGCGACCCGGTGCAAACACCAGCATTTCATAACTGTTGTCAGTTTTAAAAATGTTGACAGCGGCTCGCTGCATGGATCGGATAAATCCCGCTCTTGCGGAATTTCCGTAATTGCCTTTTGCGGCACATGACTGATTGTAGTACATGTTTATTCCTTTTTAGTGAAGAATTAAATAACACAATCTGTGCATAAAAATGGTGCCGGGACAATCAAGCTGCTATTGTGACACATGAAGAACTTTTCGCCGTTTAAATAAGTGGCTGACAAAATTGTAAACCCGAAAGTAGAGGCTTGTTCAATCCTTTTTGCTGTATAAGTACTTTAAACTTTTTTCCCATTGACATGAGCATTGTATGAACCATCAATAATTTCTCTCTTACATCAAAGGAATTTTTTTCGCGTACTTCCAGTTTTCTGAGGTGCTCTGTCAGTCCAAGTCCTAATAAAAATTGCGATTGGTTGGTAAAACCGCAATTATGTAACCCATGTTTTGCACCCCACAACTTCAATGCTGAAAAATTTACATGTGCAGTGATGTCCTGTTGCCCGACATTATTATAGGGAAGATCATTCACCGTGTGTTGATGATAGCAGACGATTGTTCCAAGCCGGTGATGGGTTTGGTATAATTCAGCGGATGGGTAGCCGTAGTCAATCGTAAGGACAAAACCTTTTTCCAGGGAAGCAGAAACTTTTTTTATCCAATCAATGGCCTCTAAATTCACCTCAGCACAAAAATCATCCGGCAATTCAATTCCTAAAGTGGTGAAATATCCCTTCAGCTCATCACGGGCGGGTTTTAATATCTCAATAAAATCATTGTCATAATCAACAAAAACTTCTTTCAATTCTCTTTCTTTCATGATAACCTTATGCACCGAAAAATTATCAAGAACTTCATTTGCTAAAACACAACCGGTGAATGACGGGATCTCCTCAATTGAATTATACCAGGCAGTTTTTTCATTCAGCATATTATCGTCAATGATCGTTTTTTCTTTCCGGCGCATGGCCTCACTTTTTTCTATAATGCAATACCTGAGTGATCTGAAAAAGTCCTGATTGGACTGAAGCTGTTTAAGTATATCAATACATAACGAGCCCATTCCGGCGCCATATTCAACAATGGTAAATTCATTTCTACCGGTAAGCAACCACATTTCTTCCAGTTGTTTTGCAATTACATTTCCAAAAACATTTGTAAGATACGGGCTGGTATAATAATCCCCTTGTTTCCCGATTCTATCCGGAGAAGATGTATAATAACCCAACCCGGGATAATACAAAGCCATTTCCATAAAATCATGAAAGGAGATCGGACCCTGCCCGCGGATCTTATTTTTTATTATTTCTGGAAGAGACATTCCCATAAGGTGCCGGTATGACATCAGATCGTTGCTTCCGACGAATTATTTGTAAATAGTACTACAGCATCCATCATGGCTTCAATGGAGTGATCAACGAGTTGATGGAAGGCCATTACCTGGTTAGCCTGCATATCAACATCGCCATCCGGGGTTTTGACTCTTATTATTCCTTCTAAAACATGGACAGTAAATATGCCATCAACTAAATTATTCTTGATAATCGCTTTGGCATGTAAGCATGTCAACACCATTGTTACCCGGCCAGTCTTAAAAACTGTAATTCCGTTGCGGTCATTTTTCTGCCAGGCTTCTTCACTTTTCAGTTGACGAATAAAATCCGGTATGTTGACAAATACGTAGGGCGCATCAAGTACCCGGTCACCTTCCGGCCGGTTCAGTGTTGCTTCATTTCTCTTATTTTCCATGCGTAAGGTTTTGAAACAAGCAACAATAATCGTACTAAGTAATATGTAGAAATGTTTACTCACTCATCACAAAACGTCTTAGAATGAGCTGAGCCTTTTTATTACGGATAAAAGCTTATACCACTTTCTATTTCCTCAGCGAGGGCTTTGATAGCGGTTTCAAACATTTTATCAATTGCGGTTTGATAAGTCTCTGACGATTACGCATCGTGCAAGGCCTGGTTGCAGCACAAAGTTTTAACCCGACCACACACTCTTTATTATTTCGTTTTCACCCATTCGCCCGAGGATCGCATACACAGAAAGGTTTTTTGATCTTTCGGAGATATAAATTCACCATTAAGTAAGGATGATTTTGATCATAATGTCTTTGCAATTTCCTGGTCCTCTGTAGTAAAGAATGCGGCGGACGATGATCCTCGTCATGACCAGGTAAATAAAAGTATTTTAATACTTTTATTATAATTTTCTTCCTACCTTTGTATTCTAAATTAAAAACGCAAAGACATGCAAACAGTCACAGAGAATATTCTTGATGTAACAGTGTTGGAGCCAAAACAAAAACATCCAACTATCTTCAACCGATTTGATCAATTGAATGAAGGCGAAAGCTTAACGATCCACAATGATCATGACCCCAAACCCCTCTATTACCAGTTGCTGGGTGAAAGAGGAAATATTTTTAACTGGGAATACCTGGAACAAGGCCCGCAATGGTGGAAAGTGAAGATCAGCAAACGTATTAGTGGTGAAAGCGATGAAACGCTGGGAGAAATAGCCGCAAAAGATCTCCGCAAAGCACAGATATTTAAAAAATACGGTTTGGATTTTTGTTGTGGCGGAAAGAAAACCGTGAAAGAAGCATGTAAAGAAAAAGGCCTGGATGTGACTAGAATTGAACAGGAATTACAACAAGCTGATAAAGTGCCCGCCTCAAGACCTTTACCTTATAATGAATGGAGTCTTGATTTTCTTGCGGACTATATCCTGAATACCCATCATAGTTATGTAAAGAAAAATTTGCCTGATATAAAGGCCTATGCTGATAAAGTAGCAAGCGTCCATGGCGGTCGTCACGAAGAGTTGTTACCGGTCCGGCAATTAGTGGATGAAGTGTACACTGAAATGATGACTCATATGGTCAAAGAGGAGAAAGTTTTGTTTCCTTATATCAAAGAATTGGTAGCTGCTAAAAACAATACGCAACCATTGCATGCTTCTCATTTTGGCACGGTTCAAAATCCGATCAACATGATGGAGATGGAACATGAAGCGGTGGCCAGGAACCTGGCAGATATTCGTGAGTTAACCAACGAGTATGCTTTGCCCGGGGATGCGTGTGCTTCTTATAGCCTGCTTTATCGTATGCTGGACGAATTTGAAAATGATTTGCATATTCATGTGCACCTTGAAAACAATATTCTTTTTCCAAAGGCTTTGGAAATTGAAAAGCAATTAAACTAGTGAAAAACCTTCCGGGAAATACTCTTCGGAAATTCGGAAGTGGTTAAGGCTTAAAATAAGAAGAGTATTTTTTCCCGGGGAAATGTAATTAAAATTATTATCATGAAAATATGCTGGCTCATCATCATCTCATCTTTTTTAACGATCAGTTGTAACAACGATCAGCGATCACGAAGCGAAAAAGAAACCACGGAAGCAAAGCATGAACATGAAGAAGCTGCCGTCAGGCTGGAATTAAACAACGGCGCTAAATGGAAAGCAGACAGCAACACAAACAGCAACGTAAGGAATCTCCAGGCTATAGTCGAAAAATTCAATAGCGGCAATGACAAAACATTGAATGCATATCATTCAACGGCTAATGCGTTGCAAGCTGGTGTCGATAAGATGATAAGTGAGTGTAAAATGAAGGGCCCGGATCATGATGCCTTGCATAAATGGCTGGAATCATTGATAAGTGAAGTTTCAAAGCTTAAAAGAACCACAAGTGAGCAAGAAGCTGCTGAAATAATAAAAGA
>DASVAM010000576.1:0-2612 GCA_036376375.1 Chitinophagaceae bacterium | reverse complement strand
GGCATGTGTCATCACATGAAATACAGCAGCTGTATAAGCGCCGACACCTAATGCAAGGAACATGTATCCCAGCTGGCTGACGGTAGAATAAGCCAATACTTTTTTAATGTCATTTTGTTTTAGAGCAATTGTCGCAGCCAGCAATGCAGTAGCCAATCCTATATAAGCCACGATATCAGATGTCACATCGCTTAAAGAGTACAACAGGTTACTTCTTGCGACCATATAAACGCCAGCGGTCACCATCGTTGCAGCATGGATCAACGCTGACACAGGTGTGGGACCCGCCATTGCATCCGGCAACCATGTATATAGTGGGATCTGTGCACTTTTACCGGTAGCGCCAACAAAAAGCAAAAGTGTGATCAACGTAGCTGAAGGAGAAAGCTTTTGTAATCCATCGGAAGAAAACACATCGCTAAAATTTACCGAACCAACTTTTGCAATGATCATAAAAATGGCGATCAGGAAAGCAAGATCACCAATCCGGTTCATCACAAATGCTTTCCGTGCTGCATAATTGTACTCAGTATTTTTAAACCAATAACCGATCAGTAAATAAGAACAAAGACCCACACCTTCCCAGCCGATAAAAAGGATCACAAAGTTGCTACCCATCACCAATAGCAACATGGAAAACACAAAAAGATTCAAATAGGAAAAATAACGGGCAAAATGCTCTTTGCTTTCATGATGCATGTACGAAGCGGAATAAACATGGATCAGGAAACCAACACCCGTAATTATCAGGAGAAATAAAGATGATAAAGCATCAAGCTGGAAGGAAAATGGGATCTTTAAGCTGCCCGCTGAAATAAAATTAAAATAGTCAACAACACCCGAGTTGCCCTCCTTTACCTGGAAAAATATCCAAACACTGATCAAAAAGGAAAGAAGAATAACGCCGCTTCCAATTATTCCCGTAAGTGATTTCGATAAATACCTTCTACCCAATCCGATGATCAAAAAGCCGATCAAAGGAAAAAGCGGAATCAAATAAGATAATTCTAAAACATTCTTCATACCCCAAACCCCTAAAGGGGCTTATTAGTTTTTTATTTGAGATACCACCTAAGTTCCCCCTTCAGGGGGACAGGGGGCTCCTAATGTTTCAACCTGTTCAAAAAGTTTATATCCACTGAATGAATATTTCTATACATCATGACAATAATAGCCAGGCCAACACTTACTTCAGCTGCCGCCACTACCATGATAAAAAACACAAACAACTGTCCGTCGCTGCCGGCTGCATGGTTGTTGAAATAATGCATTTTTGAAAATGCCACCAATAACAAATTCACCGCATTCAACATCAGCTCAATACACATAAATATGATGATTGCGTTGCGGCGTGTTAGGACTCCTACAATTCCTATACAAAAAAGTGCAACAGACAAGTAGATGTAATAGTCGATTTGCATACATACAAAGCTTTGAGCTTTGAGTTGCGAGCTTCGAGCTTGAGGTTTTAGACTCGAAGCTCATAGCTCATGGCTCGCAGCTATTCCTTTTTTCCAATCACCACCGCTCCCACCATGGCGCTTAAAAATAAAATACTTGCTATTTCAAAAGGCACCACATATTCACTGAATAACACTTTGCCCAGGTTTTCGATCAATCCAATATCGCCGGTCCTGGTTTCAGCAAGCTGGGTTGCTATATCAGCTTTCTTTAACGCGGCTATCAATACCAACAATAAACTTCCCCCCGCCAATGCGCCGGCTAATTTCAACCAACGATTTTTCTGGGGTTCATTTTCTTTTTTCAGATCCATCAGCATCAACACATAGAGGAACAGCACCATGATGGCACCGGCGTACACGATAATATTTACGATAGAAAGAAATTGTGCATTCAAAAGAAGGTAATGGCCGGAAATAGCAAAAAACACAATGATCAGCCAGATCACACTATGCATAGGATTCTTGCTGGTAATCACCATCAACGCACTAAAAAGTGCCATCACCGAAAGAACCCAGAACAATATTGGAGTAACGCCCATTTCCGATAAACAGTTAGTCTTTCTATTAATAATTATTAATTATTAATTTTTTAATTGCTTCCTTTCGCCCAATGCCTTTGCATACGCCTCAGGATCTTTCTTAGGATGAGGGATCAGCAGATCATCTTTCTTATAGATGAATCCGCTTCTCGAATAATTGGCCGGCGCAAAAGTCTGCGATAAATAGATCGCATCTTTCGGACAGGCTTCTTCACACAATCCACAAAATATACAACGCAACATATTGATCTCATACTTTGCCGCATATTTTTCTTCACGATATAAATGTTCTTCTGTTGGCAGGCGTTCTGCCGCTTCCATCGTGATCGCTTCGGCAGGACAAGCCACGGCACACAAACCACAGGCAGTACAACGTTCACGGCCTTCTTCATCGCGATTTAAAATATGTAACCCGCGAAACACGGCGCTGAAACTTCTCTTTTGTTCGGGGTATTTGATCGTGGCCTTCTTTTTAAAAATATGTCTGAAGGTGATCATCATCCCTTTCAAAATGTTCCACAGGTAAATCTTTTCCAGTACCGACATCGGTCTCCGGTCTACCAATTTTGCCCTGTTTGTTAATGCCTGCATATTATCGATTCAAAAAAGT
>DASVAM010000575.1:0-6051 GCA_036376375.1 Chitinophagaceae bacterium | reverse complement strand
CAAATCTGCATCGCTTAACAATGATTGTGCAACTAAAAGATCAGCAATACATGAATCTATCACAGCACCGGTTGAAGATGCCGCAACCCCATATGGGCTGACTTTCGTTACGTAAGGAATACCAGGTGCATTCAATCCCGCTGCGGCCGGAGAAGCAGCAAACATCCGAAGCAGATCAAAATGAAGAAATGCACGCAAACCCAGCCCTTCCCCTTTGAAAGTGTTGTAGCTACTTTCACTCATAGTGTTTCTGCGGCTCTCCAGGTTGTCAAGAAGTTCATTAAGATTAGCGATAGATTGATAAAGCCCTTCCCACATATTCTTGAAAGCTGTCTTAACCTCTGCATCCTGGAAATTATAACGGGCACCCTGGTAGTATAAATTGGCAATAGCCGGAGAAATGGTAGTATCATAACTTCTGCCTAATACAGACATCAATCCGAATGTCATGTCTCTTCCGTAAGTACTTCTGTTTCCCATTCTCAGGTATACGCCGTTCAATACTTCACGAAATCCTTGTTCAGTCGAGTAAACAGTGTTCTCATCCACCTGCAATGGTGCGTCAACATCCATCCATTTTTTACAGCCGGTTAATGCAAGCACCATCAGTGCAGCAAACAGAAAATAGATTTTAAACTTCTTTTTAAACATATCAATTCGTTTATAGCTTTAGAAACCTGCTGTTACATTAAAAGTGAACATTCGCTGGAACGGATAATAGATCCCTCTTTCATAATTTGAGTTCCCTGAACGGAATACATTATTCGCCATCAAACCAACCTTTAAATTCTTTGCTTTTATCTTTTCCATGATGCTTTTTGAAAAAGTATAATCAACCGAAATAGCAGAACATTCGATAAAATCATTGCTTTCAATAAATCTTGAGGTAGCATAGGTTGGAGATGTAGCTAGTCCGTTAAGCGATAATTTTTTGTACAATGCGTTGTCGCCTGGCTGGATCCATCTATTACCAGAAGCTCTTTGATCAACATTATAAGTAAGATCGGCATTCTCTAACCTGTCTGCTAATGTTTGATTATAAAACTCTCCGCCCAACTGGTAATTGAAATAGACACCTGCAGAAATATTTTTTATTGAGAACGATGTTCCAAAAGAACCCAACCAATCCGGTGAGATATCTCCTACAGAAACTTTATATAACGGGTCCCAGGTAAACGTTTCCAAACCGCCCGGTCTTAAAAATTTTTCCTGGCCAGTTGCAGGGTCGATCCCTAAAGATTCTACGGCCCAGATGCTGGTGGTTGAGTGATCAACTGCATAGTGCGGTTGAGGTCTTGTTTGGTCTGCTACATCATTAGCCTGGTTTACTTTATCTAAATAAGCCGATGTTGATGTGATGCGATCTTCATTATGAATTCCATTGAAGCGAACTGTCCATGTAATTCCCTTTTTTGCATTACGAATAATGCTATAATTCAGGTCGAATTCCAGGCCTTGGTTATCGATCGCACCAAGATTATCGTAATAACTAAAATTTAAAAAGCCGGTTGATGAAGGAGAAACCACAGGCAACACTATATCTTTTGTTTTATTTCTGTATGCATCTACACGAACCATTAATCTTCTGTCAAGCAATACAGCATCTAATCCAATATTCGCTTTTTGTATTTCCGGCGCCTTGAGATCATCATTTGCAAAACCCGTCATGAAAGCTCCAAGTCCAATTCCTCTTGTCGCCAAATTACTGCCACTTTGTATGTACTGCCTGTCTGTATAATAATTGTAATTGGTGTTTCCTAAATAAGATTGGAAAAACTGGTTACCTGTTGTACCTACACTGACACGTACACGCAGTTCATTTAATATTTTGTTTGTATGGAAAAATCTTTCCTGGTGCAAATTCCAGCTTGCTCCCACTGACCAATGGGGAGCTATCCTGTTGTTTTCGCCAAATTGAGACGAGCCATCAGCATTGCCTGTTATTTCCAATTGGTACCTGTTGTCATAGCTGTAAGTAAAGTTGCCGTAAGCAGAAGCCAATCTTGTTACAATTTTACCGGTTGAGGGACGCTGGTTTGAATAAGCATTTCCAAATGCGAGATCAGATAATTTATCACTGCTGAAACCAACTAACTCCACCCCTACTGATTCACTTCTTGTTTCCAGGGCGGATACTCCTGTGGAAGCATAAAGCTGATGCAAGCCGATCCTTTTATTATAATGTAAATTCAATACTGCTTCCATACTTAAAAAATCGCTGGTAGTCTGGTTATACTTTCCTCTCTTGAAAAAATCATTCGGCGTATAATTTGCAAATGCGGTGTGGGTCGGTGGTAAAAATATATTCTCCTCATCGGTCTGCTTATTGAGACCGAAGCGACCATTAAAACTAAACCCATGACCGATCATCCAGTTAAGTGTAGTTGTATTGCTTAGCCGCGAATAAGCGTTTTCATTCGTAGTAGAAATAGTCCCGTTGTAACCGGGGTTGTAAAATCTGATGGTGGTACCCTGGTAAGTATACTTTTCAAGAACCCGTGCCATTCCACCGGTTACTGAATCATAAGGATTCCAGTAAGCATTTTGTGTTGCATACTCACTCAAGCTACCATAAGGCGAATTTGATGCTTTAGAACTTGTGTAAGCCAGGTAATTGCTGATCGTTAAGTTTTTAATTCTTGTATTTATATACCCACCGAAGTTTGCATTTTTCCTGCTGGATCCTTTCATCGCACCTTCAATATCATTGTATGAAAAATCCAACCCATAACTAATATCATCATCACCGCCTTCAAGCGACAAATAATGTTTTTGCCCAACACCGGTTCTTGTCGGGATATCTAACCAATCGGTATTAACTCCTTTATTTACCTGGTTGAGACGGCTTTGATATAGCGACTGATTATTGTTATAAAATCCTGCAGCCTGCTCCAATTGCACTTTTTCCGATGCATTCATTAACTGATAGGAAGAAACATCAGGCGTGGTCACCTGCAATTGGCCTGAATAAGTAAGATTCAAAACTCCTTTTTGAGGTGTCCTGGTTTGGATCAATAAAACACCGGTACCACCTCTGACTCCATATTGTGCTGTTGCTGCGGCATCTTTTAAAATCGTGATCTTTTCGATCCTGTTGATATCAATATCAAGTGCAGTTTGCAGCGCCACCTGCACCCCATTCAGTAAGACAACCGGTTGATTGGGATTAGCAATATTACTGGCAATAAAATCACCCACTGAAGGATTCACCTGTGCACCTGTTACAGGAACACTTGTTTGATTTGCTATTGTCGCCGATGCAGGAAAATTATAAGAGCCCCTGATCTTTACCGAAGGCGTTGTATTCGGATCATCACCGTAATTATTGTCCTTGGTAACAATAAAAGAAGGATCATAATATTTTAATGCCTCAACAAAACTTAATGAATTGACTTTTCTCAGGTCGTTGCCGGAAATAATGGTAGCTGCTCCTGAAAAATGTTCAACTGGTCTTTCGTATAATCCGTTTTTATAATTTGAAGCAGAGGTTTGAATATCTCTTTTTGAAAGTCGGACAGTCAGGTCAGCTTTTGCTTTTTTTGAAACAGCCAAATAGCCAGCTTTACTTAACAAAAGATTGCTGCCGGCCTGTATGCTGTCAAATTCAACAATTCCATTACGATTTGTATATCCTCTTTTTGAACCGACGCTAACGTAAACGCTGTCGATCGCGGAACCATCCATCAGATCTTTAACGGAGACCCGTACTTTTCCAATCATCTTTTTAGGAATGCTATCAACGGATTGCTGCTGAAAAAAACCAATTCCGTTTGCAAAACCATTATAACCGGACCAAAGAATAAATACACAAGTCAGCGCAAAAGAAGGCACCAAACGTCCCATGAAAAATTTTGAAGGTTTTGATTGAGTCATTTCTCTTTCAGTTTTTTATTTCAACTGGCTCTATGTTTCAGTTCCCGTTTGTTGTATCTGTAAGTAGGCTTTATAATTCCAGTCTATTCAACTTCAACATAGAATCGCGGATGTTAAGGTAGAACGCTTTGGGAGGGTATACTTGTAGTATTAAACAAAATTCGGCTTTCAGATGACCAAATTGTTAATTCCCTAGATGAAATTTTTTATCGCATGGAATTCAAAATTCATCCTCTAAAAACGGTCGTAAGTCCATTAAGCTGAAATGATACTCAATAATTTATCAGATTGCAGATGAATCTTTCCTAATAATTGTAAATTGTGAGCCAGGTTTATTTAAATACCGACCTATTGCTAGCACCTCCTTTTAGAAAAAGCGGCCTGTTTGTTTTTTTTGTCCACTGGATGGCTTGGCTCGCTTTGCATTTTCTTGCGTATCTGCCGACCCTTATCAACAGCAAAATAACTGATTGGGAGCCTTTTGCTTTTACTCATTTATTTATTCCAACTTTAAGCTTTTTGCTTTTTTATATTGTAGCATTTTATCTAATCCCCAGGATGGCTTCACTACCTCGAAGATGGTTTTGGATCGTTGCTTCCTCGATGATACTTGCCCTTGCATTTTCATACTTAAAATTCCGTCTTCAGGCAACCTTTACTGACTATCAACTGACTAAATCCCCTATGTTCAATAGATTACCCAGAAAGCTATCCACAGAATCACTTGGCCTCTTCAGTTATCGGTTCAGAACCTACCTGTATACAAATATTTTAACCAATGTATCAGTTGTTGTTGTCGCCTTCGCTTACAGGCTTTTGCTGCTTTGGTTTCAGCAGGAGAAACTCAGAAAAGAATTGGAGAATCAAAAGCTAAAGGCTGAGTTATCTTTTTTAAAAATGCAGGTGAATCCACATTTTCTGTTCAATGCACTAAATAATATTTACTCACTATCAGTGATGGAAAAAAGCAAAAAAACTGGTGACAGTATAATGAAGTTGTCAGAATTAATGCGCTACGTGTTGTATGAAAAAGAGGATGCAGAAAATAAAGTAAGCCTGAATAAAGAGATCCGGCATATCAACAGCTATATTGACCTCGAAAAATTAAGACATCCCGGGGATGTTTATATCAATTTTTCAATAGAAGGCGAAACGAATGATAAGAGGATAGCTCCGCTGCTTTTATTCCCGCTGATAGAAAATGCGTGCAAACACGGTATTCTTACAGATCCGCTAAAACCCGTTAATATACATCTTCACGTGAACAACAAACACCTGGATTTTTCTCTCGAAAACTTCAATAGTGGCTATTTAAAAGACGAAGCAGGCGGTATTGGGCTTCCAAATGTAAAAAAGCGGCTTGACCTGCTTTATGGCAACAAGTATACGCTCAATGTAAACAAAACTGAAGATAAGTTTTTGGTGAATTTACAGTTACCTTTATGAGCGAACAAACCGCTCTGTTTATGCTAAAATGCATGGTGATTGATGATGAACCATTGGCTATTGAATTGTTGAAGGATCATATCAGCAAAGTGCCTTTTTTGCAATTGGAAAGCACTTTTAATAACCCGATGGAAGCATTGGTCCAGTTCAATTCAAATCCTGTTGACCTGATCTTTCTTGATATTCAAATGCCCCAGCTCAATGGCATCCAGTTCATGCAATTATTACAAAACCGTGCACAAGTGATCATCTCATCAGCATACAATGAATATGCAATTGAAGGTTTTGAACATAATGTCACTGATTACTTGTTGAAGCCAATTGCATTTGAACGTTTTTACAGGGCCGTCGAAAAAGCATACAATCTGAAGAATCCATCACATAAACTAAACAAATCGCAGGAAATGCATCCGGCCACCGGTGGCTACATTTTTGTAAAAGTGGAAACGAAAATGGTAAGAGTAGAGCTGGATGATATCTTATTTATTGAAGGACTAAAAAATTATGTATCAATTTATACCAAAACCCAACGCATCATTACGCTGCAGGTGATGAAGCAATTGGAAGAAGTTTTACCCCCCAATCGTTTTGTACGTGTTCATAAATCTTATATCGTTGCATTAGACAAGATCAATTCGATCGAGCGGCAGGAGATCCATATCAAGGACCGCATCATTCCCATCGGCAATACTTACCAGGAGCATTTCTTTAAATTATTAGAGGCAAAAAAGG
>DASVAM010000568.1:0-4782 GCA_036376375.1 Chitinophagaceae bacterium | reverse complement strand
TGAAAAATGTTAAACGAATGTGAGTAAACAGGAGAACTTACTTATTGTTTTTTCGGTCCATAAAAAAACCATCCGCCTAAGGCGGAATGGTTATATCATGAGAATTTTAAAGAGCTCTTACCAATTGCTGAACCTCAGGCCAACATTATAGGGCGTTTGGTCGAGGCCTTTTTCCCACATGGATTCGATTGCGTAGCTGCCATACAGTTTTATGACTCCCAGCGTAATTTCACCGACGTATGATATCTTCCAGTCACGCAGATCATAATCATCATGAACTTTAAATTTATCATCAGATGTTTTTACTTTTTGTCTAGCGCTATACAGGTAGCCGGCGCTAACACCCACACTAAAGCCATAGCCGTTTCTCCTGTCCGGGGTGAAATTAAAATTGATCATCAGGGGAACGGTGAGGTAGTCTGCAGCCAGTTTATTCTTTTTGGCTCCCTGTAACGTATCATCCTGGAAAACCACGGTGGGATTTTTCTTGAACCGGATCGTTTCATCATCAAAAAAGTAATTGTTTAATTCAAGGCCGATACCATACTTGAGATTCACTACATGCTTTACCATATTCAGTCGCTGCATAAGCACCCAGATGTTCACGTTCCTGGATTTACCACTACGGATGTCAAACCAGTCTTCGGTACTGCCCGGGGCAAACTGGTCAGCAGGTGTTCCCGGTCCATATATTGTTTTATCATTGAAAGCTGAGAATCCAATATCCATTACCCACCAGTTGGTAATGATGTTTTCTGGTTTTCGGCGACTCGGTATATATACTGTCTTCTTATTTCCTTTGATCACTTCACCCTCTTCACTTCCTGGTTTTTTAATAATGATCATGCCACCGATACGAATGGTGTCATTGGTTTCTTTTTTTACGGTTGTATCCGTTTGTGCAAAGCCTGTAGCAAATAAACAAGCTGCTATACTTACGAGTAGAGTCCGTTTCATCTGTTAATTTTTTAATTTTTTTTTGTCAGATGGATCTTACCATGATAAAATTTTTATTGAGTTGATAGCATAATAAAAATTTTATCATGGACGATTCATGCAAAAATGTTTTTCCTGTTTAAAAATTTATTTTAATGATACTGCAAAAGCTCCAACCAGCAGTTTGTTGTCATCGGTTGTGGTTTGAATTTTAGTGCGTCGCTCAAATGCCCGGGTAGTTTTTCTTAAGAATTCTTTGAGGCCGCCTTTTTCTTCTTGCTCTTGTTCTGGTATGTATAACGTGGGAATAGTGTTGTGGGTTACATCTGATTCGCCAATACTTGTATTGATTGCATCAGATTGATTCGTCTGTGCTGAACGAGTATCTCTTTTTATATAAGGAAGATCGGCTTCGGCCAAAAGATCGCTGGATTGCTGATCAATATTTTTTCCTTCCTTCGGTAAATTATTTTTATTCTCAGGCCGGTTAATTGCCAAATTCTGCTGATCATCATATTTATCAAGCGGTAATTTATTAACCTTCTTATCTATAGTTATTGGTTTTTCCTGAGTTGATTTTTCGCCAATCTTTGCCAGGGTTTCTTTTAAATCATCCTTAACTTGATCAGCAGGACTGTCTATTGAGTCAGCGGTATCATTACGCTGAAGTTGTTTTTTCGGCTCGCTAATCTTGACAACAACCGGCGTGTCACCATTCTTATTAGTACTAATTAACCTGAATGTTGCAAACCCGGCAACAAGTATGATGGCGGCAGCAACGGCTACTCTAAACCATGTCATGCTGATCACAGGGACCTTTTCTTCTTTCCTGTATAAAATTGATTTATCCGGGAAAACAATCGCTGCCTCAGGCTGGAGTTTTGTTTTTTGAAGCAGCTCTAATTCCCTTTGGCCAGCGGGATATTGAGAAAGAAACTTTTCAACTTCTTTTCTTTGACCAGGGTTTACTTCATCATCAATATAATTAAGAAGTTGTTCTTCGTAATTGGTAACGTTGATATACGAATTGTTCTGTAAAAACTCTTTTTCTGAAAACTGAACATCGTTGTCCGGGATAAAACGTGTTTCACCGAGAAGATTAAACTCCTCCCGCAAGTCAGGATTTTCCTTTACAAAATCGTCAACCGCCTGTTTTTCCGATACAGTAAGCTCATCATCCCAATAAAGGATAAAATGCACTTCGTAATTATGGCGATCAATTTTCATATTTTGTTTTCTTTTGCTCAAAGCTAATAGCTCACCGCTCGTAGCTTCTCTATATCACATTTTCAACTTTTACCAAATATTCTTTTAATTGTACCCTTGCACGGTGCAGATACACTTTTACCTGGCTTTCGCTCAGGTTTGTTATTTTGCCGATCTCTTCATAACTGTATCCTTCGTAATCTTTTAGAAGAACAAGGGTCCTTTGCGTTTCACTTAATCTTGCCAATGCTTCATCTAAGATCTTCTTCAGATTATTGGCTGGCCTGTTTTGCACTTTTGCCCCTTCATTAAACTCATCTTTTAATTGTATCCTTTTCACTTTTCTAATATGATCGATCATTTGGCGGTAGGCCACTGTAAAGAGATATGATTTACTTTTTGAGGCGTCAACTTCATCCCTGTGTATCCACATTTTTTCAAAAGCCGTTTGCACCACATCACGGGCGTCATCCTCGTTCCGGAGGTTTTTCACGATAAAGCGATACACATTATCTGCGTAGGTAGTGACACACTCGTTATACTCTCGTTCGGTCATAAACAGCCTGGATAGCAGGCAAAGGTAGTTAACAGTCCTGCTTTAAGTGATACGGCCGGCGAATTAAAAAGTTACAGTTATAAAAAGGATTTTTTTGGGCATTTAGGCCTGAGAATCATTATTCAGCAACAGAAATGGAAATAAACTGGCGGGAAATGGTTTCCCATATCATTTCGCCTGATCCATCCTTGTCAGCCCTCTTTTTGCTGCACTCTTCCATGCTTTCTGAGCAAACTTGTTTTTGAGAGCTGGCCCTTGAAGCGGACCAAAGTATTAAATAACTCCCCATGATAAGCAGAAGTATCAGTGAAGCTCTTATTAAATATTTACGTTGCATAGGAGTCAGTTTCATGATTTGACGAAGTTATTCCCGAAAATGTTACAGCAAATTTAATTTATCATTAATCCTTTGGCCAACAATTTCTGACGAAAAGCGGCATTTGCCCGGTAAAATGCGGAAATGAGCCTGTGAAGAGTACTACAAACAGGAGATCGGAGACCGGGAACAGGCTTTAATATGGACTATTATCCAGGATCCTTCTCATTATATTTGCCCCTCAAACAAGGCTTTTATGAATGAGAATTTTGTAAGGCGGATCGCCGGGGAAGTGGAGGAGATCAAAACTTCGGGTCTCTATAAGACTGAACGGATCATTTCCAGCCCACAGGGAGCTGAGATCACTGTTAACCTGCCTGCCGGACAGGCAGGTAAGAAAACTGTATTGAACTTTTGTGCTAACAATTACCTCGGCTTATCATCACACCCGAAGGTGATCGCGGCCGCTCACGAAGCTATTGAGTCCCGCGGCTACGGAATGAGCAGTGTCAGGTTTATTTGTGGTACGCAGGACATTCATAAAGAACTTGAGAAAAAGCTTTCTGACTTTTTAGGAACAGAGGATACCATATTATATGCGGCAGCTTTTGATGCTAATGGCGGTGTCTTTGAGCCTTTATTTAATGAGGAGGATGCAATAATTTCCGATGCTTTAAATCATGCAAGCATTATCGACGGCGTTCGTTTGTGTAAAGCACAACGCTATCGGTATGAGCATAACAATATGGTTGATCTTGAAAAAAAATTGCAGGAATCAGCAAAGCTCAGGAGCCGGATCATAGTGACTGATGGGAGTTTTAGTATGGATGGTACGATTGCTCAATTGGATAAGATCTGCGATCTCGCTGATAAATATGATGCCGTCGTAATGATCGATGAATGTCATTCATCCGGGTTCCTGGGAAAAACAGGGCGCGGCACACATGAATATCGCGGTGTTATGGGCCGGATCGATATTATTACCGGAACGCTGGGTAAGGCGCTGGGGGGTGCAAGCGGTGGTTTTACGAGCGGCAGAAAAGAGATCATTGATATGCTTCGGCAAAAATCAAGACCCTATCTATTTAGTAATACGTTGGCGCCATCAATTGTTGGTGGGTCCATTGCCGTGTTGAATATGCTCACAGAGACAACAGAGTTAAGAGATAAGCTTGAAAACAACACCCAATATTTCCGCAGGAAAATGACGGAAGCCGGGTTTGATATAAAACCGGGCGATCATCCGATCGTTCCTATCATGTTATATGATGCGGTACTCGCACAAACAATGGCGGCTAAACTTTTGGAAGAAGGCATTTATGTGATCGGATTCTTTTTTCCTGTAGTAGCAAAGGGACAAGCAAGAATAAGAGTACAATTAAGCGCTGCGCACGAACAACATCATTTGGATAAAGCTATTGCTGCATTCACGAAAATTGGAAAAGAACTCGGGGTCTTGAAATAATTGTCCCCGGTCTTCCGAAGTGGATCATAGGCATGCCTCTGATAAAAACTGGGTGATTCCCCTTCTATTATGATTTCAGTTACGCGGAAACTAGGAGATTTACTATTTCAGCATTGATTTCGGTTGATTTCCTTAATCGTTAACTAATATTTTCAGGTAAAGGTTATGAAATACAACTATGGCATAGTATTTTCGTCTCCACCTTCGAACGACCGCCTTCCAAGCCTCCTTTGAATACCAGTTTTAATTCACCCTTTCAAAACTTTAAAAAACAAGTATGAAAAAACTGTTGTTTCTCCTGCT
>DASVAM010000551.1:0-3665 GCA_036376375.1 Chitinophagaceae bacterium | reverse complement strand
AGAAAATAAATCGTCTTCTTTAGTTATTCCAACAGAATGCGCAATAAGCAAAACCCCCATGACAATAAAATAATTGTTATCAGGAGAAAATTATTTTTTTTAGCTCTTTGTTCCTAACGAATCGCAACAGGATCGTGTCTTTATGTTTTTGCCTGATCACCTTTCCGATACCCTTCTATGTTGAATAATCGGTTTCAAAAACCGCGTTAGCTTTCAATGCAACCGGAATTCTCTGATAATGCCATAAATGAGTTTTTGATTAGATGCTGTAAATCAGCGTTTCCATAATATCAATCATCCGCGTTGCTGATACATATCATGGCCATGGCGTGGTTATTGTTCTACATTTATTTCACTAATTATCATCATCATGAAAACGATAATTGTTCCAACCGATTTTTCTCCAATCGCTACAAATGCAATGAATTTTGCGGCGGATATGGCAGTCAATATCAATGCCAGCATAATGCTTTTACATGTCTACCATGTGCCGGTTTCCATGACGGATGTTCCGGTTGTGTTAGTGTCGGCTGATGAGTTAAGAAAAAGCAGTGAATCAAAACTGCTGGAGATAAAAGAAGCCCTTACCCACATTACATCTGGCAAGATCAGAATATATACAGAGGCGCGGCTGGGAGATGTAACCGATGAGCTCGAAGAAGTCTGTAAGAGCATCCGGCCTTTTGCTGTGATCATGGGAACCCGGGGTGCAAGCGGAGTGGAAAGAGTTTTGTTTGGCAGTAATACTTTAACAGCGATTCGACATCTTACATGGCCCGTCATCGTTGTCCCTCCCGGAAAAGAATATGGTTCAGGGATCCAAAAAATTGGGTTCGCCTGTGATTTTGAGAAAGTAGTTGAAACCACTCCTATACAATTTATAAAAAACATGGTAAAAGAATTTGGAGCAGAGTTGCATGTATTGAATGTAGATTATGAAAGTAGACACTTCAAACCTGAAACCCCGGAAGAATCACTGATGCTGCACACCCTGCTGGAGGGTTTGAATCCTAATTATCATTTTATCAATCATCGTGACATCGAAGATGGAATTAATGAATTTGTTGAAGAAAACAATATCGATCTGCTGATTACAATACCCAAGAAACATAAATTGCTGGACAGTTTATTTAAACAAAGCAGCACAAAACAGCTGATTACGCAGTCTCATGTACCTGTAATGTGTGTGCATGAATAGGGCTAAGAGATTAAAAGACCTGCCTGCCTCAGGCTGGCAGAAAGAGAAAAGGAGTTAAGAAATCATACAATAAAGGAGACAATAAGGACAGGGCATTCTCTTTGTCTCCTTTACTCTTTTATTCTCTTAGCCTAAAACTCAGCATTGCCCGGTGTTCTCGGGAAGGCGATCACATCACGAATGTTACTCATCCCCGTTACAAACTGGACCATTCTTTCAAATCCTAAACCAAAACCAGCATGCGGGACCGTGCCATATCTTCTGGTATCAAGGTACCACCACATTTCTTCAACAGGAATATTCATTTCTCTCATGCGCTGTTCAAGTTTGTCCTGCCTTTCCTCCCGCTGTGAACCACCAACGATCTCTCCGATACCCGGTGCAAGAATATCCATGGCGGCCACCGTTTTTCCATCATCATTCTGGCGCATGTAAAATGCTTTGATCTCTTTTGGATAATTAGAGAGTATGACGGGTTTTTTAAAATGTTTTTCCACCAGATATCTTTCATGCTCGCTCTGCAGATCCATTCCCCAGCCAGTGATCGGAAATTGAAATTTCTTTTTCTTGTTAAATGGACTCTCTCTTAAGATTTCTATTGCTTCAGTATAAGTAATACGTTCAAAATTATTATTAAGAACAAATTCTAGTTTCTCTATCAGGGCCATTTCGCTTCTTTTATCCTGCGGCAATTGTTTTTCTTCATCGGCCAGACGTTGGGCAAGAAACTCAAGATCTTCGCGGTTGTTTTCCATCACGTATTTGATGATGTACTTAATGAATTCTTCTGCAAGATTCATGTTGTCTTCCAGGTCATAAAAAGCCATTTCGGGTTCAATCATCCAGAACTCTGCAAGATGTCTTGGCGTGTTACTATTCTCGGCGCGGAAAGTTGGACCAAAAGTATAGATCTCACCAAATGCAGTTGCCCCCAACTCACCCTCTAATTGGCCACTTACCGTAAGATTGGTCTGTCTTCCAAAAAAATCTTCCCTGAAGTTGATGCTGCCGTCTTCGTTCTTTGGCGGATTGTCGGGTGACAATGTACTTACACGAAACATTTCGCCGGCTCCTTCTGCATCGCTACCTGTAATGATCGGTGTATGCATGTACACAAAGCCTTTATCATTATAAAATTTATGAACAGCAAATGCCAGTGAATGACGAATACGAAATACGGAGCCGAACGTATTGGTACGAAAGCGTAAATGAGCGATCTCTCTTAAAAACTCCAGCGAATGTTTTTTGGGTTGTAACGGATATTTTTCAGCATCACAGTCACCCAGTATTTCAATGGATGTTGCATTGAGATCCATTTTTTGTCCTTTGCCCAATGAAGCAACTACAGTTCCGGTAACTTTTAAGGAGGCGGACGTTGTAATTCTCTTTAATAATTCGTCTTCAAATTTTCCCAACGCAACTACCACCTGCAGGTTATTATTTGTGCTGCCATCATTCAATGCTATAAATTGATTATTTCTAAAAGTCCGAACCCACCCCATTACGGTCACTTCCTGTCCTTGCGGTTCGGCGCTAAGCAACTCTTTGATTCTTGTTCTTTTGTTAAACATCGTAATTTTTTAAGAGCGGCAAAGATAAGATTCACCAGGGAACAGACCCTTAACGTCGGCCCCCGGCAAACTCCGGAGTTACTTGCAATTGCCACCCAGCCAAGGCACTAAAGCTGGCCGAATAATCAAAATTTGCATTTTTGGGATTTTGCACTAATATTGTAGCGGAAAAACCGTTAAGTAAAGTACGTCCTCAGATTCAGTCCATCGTTGCTTCGGTTCCGTTTCAACATAAATTTCAAAATTAATAGCTAATCAATTTTCTCCGGAACGATGATGATTCCGGCCAATCAATTAAGATCAGTGATTCAAGATGATGTGGTTAACCTCAAGTTTTTTGTATGTATGACATTCTGCAATTGAACGACATGCTCGTTCCCGAACTGCTGGATATTGCCGAGCAGTTGAAGATCCCTAACGCCAAAAAACTCAATAAGCAAGATCTTGTTTATAAGATCCTTGACGGACAGGCCGTAAAAGCCAGCGAGAAAAAGTCTGATGGAGAAGATAAGCATAAACGCAAACGCATAATCAAAACCTCTACAAGTCTTTCAACCGAAGAGGCAATCGTTGAAGAACCCGATAATGATAATTCTATGGCAAAAAGTTCCCGCATTGGCGGACCCAAACCCGCACTGAAAAAACCAGCCCGTGTAACTGAAGAAACACCGTCTGCAGAAGAAAAACATCCAAAGCGTGGTCGTAAAAAAGGTGATGAGCCCGTTGCCGATCCACTTCCGGTAGAAGTGATCATGCCGGAAGAAGAAATTGCTTCTGCATCGAATATGGAAGAGGAGAATACAACCGCTGTTGCTCCGGGACCAGTTGCAACTGATCCTAACATTGCCCAGAAATTTTATCCTCAGCGTCGCGACCAGGCTTTTAATATTGAATTC
>DASVAM010000548.1:0-2622 GCA_036376375.1 Chitinophagaceae bacterium | reverse complement strand
AGTATTGATCTTTTTTGCCGGGAATCCCCAACCATCCATATGCATCACTATCTGCACTTCCGGGTTTTTTTTGATGTCCTTATAATTTTTTACCATCGCCTGCGTAAAACGATGTACCACCAAAATTTTCGGGGGAAGATTATTTTCCTTCACGAGCTTTTGTAAATATCCGGTTGTATAATTTATATCCGCGGCGTCAAAGCTTCCTATAACAGCGCCCGGTTTTTGTCCACCCTTCATCGAAAATTCGGGATCAATACCGAGATGAACATTTGGGAGCTTAAGATATTTTTCGAGCTGTGGCACTTCCTCTTCTAATGTACTTAATGCAACTTGTATGTCAATAAAAACGATTGCATTGATCTGTTCTGCCATCTTCAGAACCGAATCGATCTGGTGAAATGGCATCCGTAACCTGTATTTATTTGCCTTGCCCGGTAAGTTTTGAGCGGTCACGGCAATATAATGGAGAGCCGGTTGGACCTCCATCAACGTGTCTGCCTCTTCCCAGGCTTTTGCTTCATCCATTAATTTATCCAACATCTCCTGCTTGGGGAGTTCGCCCAGAATACCCATGTTTTTTGAATACAGGTTTCCATAATAAGCAATGATCCTTTTATAGGGAAGAATTGCTCCGGCAAGCGGTTCAACCTCTCCGACTTTCCACCTGCCCGAAGAATCACCATTAATGATGTGATTCATTTTCTCTTTATAAGATAGCGAGGCTGCAACAGGCTTTCCTTTCACATCATTTTCACTGGTGTCCAGTTTGACCTGGGCGATTGAAGCATTGACCGCATTCTTCTTTTTGAGATTGGGATAGTAAGAAAAGATAAAAACCAAAAAAACTGTTGCAACAACGGCGAATAGAGATTTCCTGATTATGACTTTTGACCTCGCGGATGATGCGGGTACGGTTTCTTTCTTCATAGAATATCGATTCCAAATATTAAACCAAAATAGGTTGTGCTTTATTAACGATACAACTTCAAAAAATATTGCGGCAAAGCTAACCCTTATTGTTGAAAAATATACACTTACGACGATCGGTGTCCGTTGGCCAATGGCAATGAAAAAGAGAAAACTGATCCTTCATGTAATTTACTTCTTACACTAATTTCCCCATTATGCTCTTTAATGATCTCAGAAGAAATATACAAACCCATTCCAAGCCCCGGCATCGTTGATTCATGACCATTGGCCCTGTAAAATCTTTCAAATATCAATTCCTGGTCAGACTTTGCCATGCCTATTCCAAAATCGATCACGGAAACGACTGCCGAGTTATTCTTTTTCTCGGCACGAACAATGATCTCTTTTTTATTGGGAGAATATTTAACCGCGTTACTGATCAGGTTCATCAACACCTGCTCCAAACGCTCCGCATTTCCGTTGACGATAATATCGCTCTGCAGATCTTTTCCAATCTTATAGGAAGGATACATGTAAGTGCTGTTTTCAAGACACAGGTTAACAAGCTCAGTGAGATTAAAATCCTCTTTCTTAAATTTAAGTTTGCCTGCCTTAATCTTACTTGCATCCAGTAATTCATCTATCAGGTGCTGCAATTTGTTGATTGACGAAGCAGCCTTCGTAACATATATCTTTGAAGCTTCCGATAGATCTTCCTGGAATTCCATCAATTGAATATATCCTTTTAAGCTTGTCAACGGGGTTTTCAATTCATGACTGGCCACACTGATAAATTCATCCTTCTTTTCCAGCTCTTTTTTCCGCTCATGTATATCAATGTTTGTCCCTATCCATGCCGTTATATTGCCTTGTTTATCTTTAAACGGTATTGCCTGCGCGTGATACCACCTGTATGTATCATCCGCACGTCGTTTCAAACGGAACTCGCCTTCATATTTCGTTTTTTCCTTTAAAGCTTTTCGCCACTCCATTGAACTTTTCCCCAAGTCATCAGGGTGAACTAACTCAGCCTGTTTTGTTTTGGATTCTTCAAGATCAAAACCGGTATAATCAACCCATTGGCGATTGACATAATCCAGCTTACCGTCTGTGTCCGCAGTCCAAATGATCACCGGTATGTTGTCCGCCAGGAATTTGAAATATTCGCGGCTCATCAACAGCTCCCTGGTTCTTTCTTCCACTATATCTTCCAACTCTTCATTCAGTTTGTAAGCGGCCAACCGGGCTTCTTCCAACTGCTTATTTTTTATTTCTAGTTGCTTTTCATTGTCTTTTTGTTGGCTGAGATCCGTCAGGATAACACTGAGTGCAATGGTACCTTCATCCAATTCTATTGACGTGACAGATAATAAAAAGGGAATCAGCTGGCCCTGTTTATTTTTCAAAGCGATCTCTCCCTTACTGTCCGATTCCCATCCTTGCTCTGTGATCTTCGAGAATCGTTCCTTTTGTTCAACGGGTACAAAATTCATTATTGGCAATCCGATCACTTTTGCCAGGGGCAAATTGATCATCTCAGCAAATTGCGAATTGCAATACAAGATGGTACCTTTGCTGTCAAGCGTCACGGCACCTTCCTTCATTTTCTCAATAAAAACACGATAGGTATGATCAGCACTTTTTAAGGTAAACAATTGCGGCCCACTTTGGGTTTCTACGACCAGCGCGTCTATCTGCCCTGTACGAATC
>DASVAM010000547.1:0-16355 GCA_036376375.1 Chitinophagaceae bacterium | reverse complement strand
CGAAAATGCTGTCATTATTCAATTTTACCCTGAATCTTCTTTGATTGACACCATTACCAGCTGCATTTATTCTGAAGATCGCGTTGGGACCAAAAGTGTAAGGAAACAATCTATGTTGCCCGGAAAATGATTGCCCTGAATAAATATCCCAGCAAACCCAGCTTTCACCTCTATCATAAGATGATGAATGTACATATTCACCCGCATCGATGTAATAACCCGCATTCATGTAATCTTTAAAAAATTTTGCTTCGGTAAACATAAAATATGGTTCCGGCGGAAGAATATTGCCAGCGACGTTGTTTACAGTTGCTTGCAGCCGAAGATTGCCACCTGCAGCATTTATGGTTAAGAAAAATGCTGCGGTATCAGTTTGAAGGCTGTACTTATTGGCCAAAATAAAACTTGTATCGCGATAAAGAGTACTATCAGGACGGCCATCATTCTGCTCGCCCCAAAACTCAATGAAATCACTGCTGCTTAATGGACCTGAAGCAACAGACGTATAAATGGGAACCTGGCGACCATTTCTCCAAAGTTGAAAATGTTCGGCAGGTGTTGAGCCAATGCCGGCTGAAGCAAGTGTAGCCTGAGCGATCCTGTACACGCTTGTCTTGCCTACATAGAATTTATAATAGGTCTTACTATAGTCGATCCATTCATTATTATAAGGAAAAGTCTGTGCAGTCACAGACAAACCGGGGATAACGATCAGCAGTATTAGTAAAATTCGTTTCATCAAAATGTATTTAGCAAGGGTGCGAATTATTTTTTCTTTTTGTTTTTATCGTTGATCATATCCAGCTTCAATGAAAAAACATGGGTAAACAATGGGTTCGATTGATTCGCCAGGTTTGTAAATGCGTAATCTATCGTGATATTGGAAATTTTAAATCCGGCGCCTGCACTTGGTTGGTAAATCCAAACTTTTTTCAGGTTTAATGTGTCTCCATCCGCTAATGCCTTCTGAAAATTATTGATGCCGGCTCTCACATAAAAAATATTATTGATATTACATTCAAGACCCAGTTTCGGGTCGGCACTTACGGGATCAGCACTGATCACCGTGTTCCGTTGTCCATCAAATGTCAGGTCAAGGTTGGCTTCTGCGAGTAAACCAACTTTCTTGCTGATGCGAAAATCGCGGGCAACACCCAGGACAAGTCTTGGAGCGGTCATCTCCGATGATTTTACCGGTATCTCATTATTTGTCAGGTATAAAACTTCTTTTTCTTTTTCAGTAAATGTAAATGACCATGTATTGAAAGTGGTGGTGATATCTCTTCCTGTAATACCAAATTTCCATTTGCCCTGGAAAATCTGCAAACCCGCATCTAATCCAAAACCCCATGCTTTTGCAAATTTGCCAACACTACGATGGATCACTTTTGCATTTACACCAAAATGGATGTTCTTCGTTTCACTTTCTTTTAATTTCTGGGCGAGCGAAAAAATAAAAGCGTAATCTGCTGAAGAAAATGCCTGAATGTTGTTATAATTGATCGAACCATCAGGCTCCACAAGAAATAAAGTATTCATAATATCATCCACGGCAAAACGAAGCCCTGTGATCGCAAATGTTCTTTTGTTATTCGTTGTAGGAAAGGCAGCACTAACAAAATCATATTTACCAATTCCGGCAAAATATTCTGCGTGCATCAAATTTAATTCCGGGTTGTTTTTAACACCGACAAGGCCTGCCGGATTCCAATAACCGGAGGTGCCATCCTGTACAGATGCAACTTGCGCTCCACCCATAGACAGACCCCGTGCCCCTGCACCAATGTTTAGAAACTCGTTTGAATACTTTCTGAATTGCGAATAGCTTGACAGGCTTGCAAATAGGATTAATAGGGTTAGGTAGCTATGTGGTCGTTTCATGGTTCCAATTTTCGGATAAGCACTCTTTGACTTAGTTTTTCATAGGTTCGGAGGGTTTGTAAAATTAGATTTTAAGTGCTGAAATACATAGTAATCAACAAAAAATCCAGACTCTGAAAACGAATTAGTTATAAAAATATTGCCGTTTCACCCCTGGTTTCTTTTTGCTTTACATTTGTACCAAATCTTTTAAGAATGAAACTCTTAGATGAGCTAAAGTGGAGGGGAATGATACAGGAAACTATGCCCGGCACTGAGGAACAACTGAATAAAGAGATGACCTCAGGTTATGTTGGCTTTGATCCCACCGCGGATTCGCTTCATATTGGCAGTCTTGTACCCATTTTATTGCTTGTTCATTTACAAAGAGCGGGGCATAAGCCCTATGCTCTTGTCGGGGGCGCAACTGGTATGGTTGGCGACCCAAGTGGTAAAAGTGAAGAGAGAAATTTACTAAGCGAAGAAACATTGCGTCATAACCAGGAAGGCGTAAAAAAACAATTGATGCAGTTCCTCGAATTTGATCCATCCAAACCCAACTGCGCTGAAATGGTGAACAATTATGATTGGTTCAAAGAAATGACTTTTCTGACATTTATTCGTGATGTTGGCAAACACATTACGGTAAATTATATGACGAGCAAAGACAGCGTAAAGAAAAGATTGGAAGCCGAAGCGGGCATGAGTTTTACAGAATTCACGTACCAATTGGTGCAGGGTTATGATTTTTACTGGTTGTATAAAAACAAAAATGTAAAACTACAGATGGGAGGCAGCGATCAGTGGGGAAATATTGTGACAGGAACAGAATTAATAAGAAGGAAAAATAGTGGTGAAGCGTTTGCATTTACCTGCCCTTTGATCACGAAAGCGGACGGCAGTAAGTTTGGTAAAACCGAAAAAGGAAACATCTGGCTTGACGCCACAAAAACATCACCTTATCAATTTTACCAGTTTTGGCTAAATGCAAGTGATGATGATGCAGAAAAATGGATAAAGATCTTTACGTTCCTTGATCAATTAACCGTTGATTCGTTGATCACCGACCATAAAAAAGATGCAGCAAAAAGATCGTTGCAAAAAAGGCTGGCGGAAGAAGTAACCAGGTTTGTTCATGGTGAAGATGAACTAAAGAAAGCTATTGAAACAACAGAAAAGCTATTTTCCAATCAGCATGCTCCGGCTGAAAACTTAACAATTGAAGAGTTGGAAGGTATGGACGGAATTATAAAGATTGATTTTGGAAAAGAAAAAATTACAGCCGGGATCGATGTTGTTACATTCTTAGCCGACACAAAAATTTTTCCCAGCAAGGGAGAAGCAAGAAAAACGGTGCAAGGTGGTGGCGTCAGTATCAACAGAAAGAAAATTGAGAACATTCAACAATTTATTGAGACCAATTTGTTGTTGCACGATAGATATATCCTTGTTCAAAAAGGGAAAAAGAATTATTACCTGGTGAGCTGCAATTAATTTTAACATGTTTCTTGAAAAGCGCCTTTTGTTTTATTGATAGTTTTGTGCTGTCAATTAGCAATATGAAAGTGATCGCAGTTCTAATTTCATTTTTTATTTTTTCCCCTTGCTTTGCAGGCGACTCAACTTATACAATCAGGATCAATTTTTTGTACGGCTCTAAACCAGCGAAAGGTTATCACGAACACGAAGCAAAACTTTTTGGGGGAATTAAGGGCGGTCATGTAAATATTGAAGCCGGCGGAAGGGTACTTGATTTTTCACCCGGCAATAATCCGCTTTTCCCGCAAAATAAGAACCCGTCCGGTGGTTTTAGCATCAACCAGTCGGTGACCTGGGATGGAGATGACAAGTGGAAAACTGTCGTTGTTCCCGTTTCCGAAGAGCAATATAGGGCGCTGCAACGACTGTTTGATTCCGTTGCAGCCGAAACCCCTTATGACTATGCAATTTTCGGTATGCGATGTGCCGCGGCAAGCTATGATGTGCTTAGTAAGATCGGCTTGTTCGAAGAATACACAAACGCTAAAAATGTAGCGACACATTTTTATCCAAAGCTTTTACGAAAAAAAGTTTTGAAATGGGCTGAGAAAAATAATTATACAGTTATCTCAAATGAAGGCAGACCGTCCCGAAAATGGGAATCAGACAAAGGACTTCTATAATTTCTTTATCACTTTCCACATTTCATCAGCCACCAGTTGATTTCCCGTCGGATTTAAATGGACCCTGTCAGTAGTAAGGATGCCACGGTCTTTATTAGCTGTATTGTTTTTGAGGTTATAATCATGAAATGCTTTTCTCAGGTCAACTAAAGGCAAATTATTCTTTGAAGCAACCCGGCGAATGATATTGCTGTATTCATTCATGTCGCCGTCCTGCGGATTACTAAAATCTGTCTTTTCTCCGATTGCAGCCGGCGTGCAAAGAACAATTTTTATACTCCTGGCCTTGAGTTTATCAATTATTGCCTGGTAAAACTTCTCAAACTTATCAGCATCAGTACCCGTGCCGGAAGAAGATTTATGCCAAACATCGTTTACTCCAATGTAAATTATGACTACGTCGGGATTTTTTGCCAACACATCCTTCTCCATTCTTAAGTAAAGATCATATACTTTATTGCCACCAATTCCAGCACCGATAAATTCGAACTGGTCGCCCGCACCTTCCAATTTACACATGCTGTCAATTCGTACTATGTACCCGCCGGAATGAACACCAGCTTGTGTTATTGAGTCACCAAAAAAGATCACTCTTGTCTTCTTTTGGGAACCAAAAGATGTCATTAGAACAGTGATGATTGAAATGAAAAATAACTTCATAGAATATCTTTGACACAATTTAAAACAAAATAGCATCCCCGATAGAGAATGCCCGGATAACAAATTCCAAATCCCAAATTCCTAATTACAGATTACTCAACATCAACCTTTTTCTTAATAACCGCCCCATCACTCACTTCCATTAAAAACTTCCTGTCGCTGATCACATATCCGTTCCCTTTCTCACAAAAATGAACTTTTAAATTCTCGATCGATATCGGGTTGCCATCAGGAATATCACCGATGTTATTGTGTAAAATATCATGCCCATCAATAATAACAACAAGCCCACTCCCGATCGCTTCCATTCTATTTCCTTCAGTGATCAACATACCAGTGTCTTCACCTAAACCGATACCAATGCAACTTGGATTGGTAGCCACCGCCTGGGCCAATCTTCCGAACCGTCCCCTTTTTTCAAAATGCGAATCAATGATCACTGAATCAATAAATCCAAGCCCTGTGGTGATCTTCACTTCTCCTTTCAAATGAGCCCTCGTCGCATTCCCTTCATAGATCATCGTTTTGCTCATTGCCATCGCACCAGCCGAAGTTCCCGCGATCAAAAAATCCTCATTCATATACCGGCGCTTCATGATCGCAAGAAACTCAGTTCCGCCATCTGTTACACTCAATCGCAATTGATTTCCCCCGCTAAACATGACCGCATCACAAGTCTTTACCCGGTGCAAAAAATCTTTGTTCAATGTATCCTGGCGGGTGCGAACATGCATGATATCAACATTCACACAACCGATTTTTCCAAATGCATTCCGGTAGTTTTCGCCAACTTCCATTGGAATGGTAGAAGCAGTGGTGATGATCTCAATTTTTGCATTGATACCACCAGCTTCTTCCACGACGCGTCGCAAAATACCTAACTCAAAAAAATTAAGATTACTTCGATAGATTTCACCGGTTTCAAGATCGGTGCCTTTATCTTCTGCCCCACCGATCGCAATAAGTTTTCCTCTAGGAACGCTCATTTAAAGGATTTGATTAGCGACAAATATAATCATGATGATTATAACGTATTTGTCGCTGCGGGCATTTTGTTAATATGTGGAAAATTATGGACCAACCTGTCTAACTTCCCTTAAGCAGCCGCTGCGACGTCGCGATAACATCCGCGATACGGCTTGTTCGTTTATCACCAAATTGAATAATGCTTAATGACAATCAATGGAATGCTGATGACCAGCACTAAGTTCCGGGCTGATAAAGGGAATGCCCAAATTCATCCCGCGAAGGATTAACAAAACCGCCATACAGAAAAGCAAAACCGGAACAACCTTATGTATTTTTTGCCGCAATGATTGGTTTAAATAATTTCCCATTAACACGGTTGCAAACATCATTGGAAAAGTTCCCAGTCCAAAAAACAACATAAACATTCCACCATTCAAGGGGCTTGCAGATATAATAGAAGAAGTTAAAGCAAGATAGACAAGACCACAGGGAAGAAACCCATTTAACACACCAATAAATAATAACGAACTGAGTTTTTTTGAATGAAAAAGCTTTCCCAGTTGTTGTCTTAATAACGTAAATAGTTTACCCACCGTAGCCGCCGTCGAAAAATGTAAATACTTCTTCGGAAATAAAAGATAAAGAAGAATGATTATTCCCAATGCTATTGATAAACTACTTTGCCAGTTAGCGGCAATGATAAGACTGCCAAAGGAACCAAAAAGCAAACCCATGGCAGTGTATGAAAGAATCCGGCCACTATTATATATCATCCCGCCGGTAATGCGTGAAAGATTGTTATCATGTGAAACGGGTAAGGACAAGGCTAATGGCCCGCACATGCCAATGCAATGCAGGCTTCCTGCTAATCCCATCACGAAAGCCGGACCTATTATTTCCACGCTTATTGCCATTTAAAAAAATAGCTTTTGTTCAAAATAGTATTTTACTCCTTCCGCTTCCCAGGATAATTTCAACTCGTACATGCCGTTCATACCAGCGGGTAATGCTTGCGTCAATTCATTTTCATCCAGCTGAAATGATTTCCTGAAATCTTTTTTTGCATCAGCTGCATGATAGAGATAAAAGTCAACAAGCTTTTTTCTATTCTTCATTTCATCCGGGAAATTGATCCTGAGTTCGCCCTCTTTTTTTTCTATTCTCACCTTTGTTGAAAGCCTGGATGTATTGGCTGCATGGTCGATTACCTGCTGGTATTCCAATTCCTGTTCGTAATAATCCTTGGTGACAAGATCAAATTTTTGATTGCTTGCTTTAAAAACAAGGATACCAATAAAAACAACAAAGCCGATATACACAAATGCGATCTTATAACCCCATGACAATTTCATATCATTATTTTTAGAATCCCGGTCCGAGAAATGTTGTTTTAATGGTCTCAATTCTCTTATCGCCCTGGTAAACGCCCAGCACAATTGGTGTCTTTCTCTTCAAAACCAATTGTCTATCAATTTTTACAAAGAACGAAGTCTGGAAATACGATTCTTTCGGAACCACCATATCTTTTTGCACTACAGCGATCTCTCCTTTTATATTCTCCAGCCGCATCGTCACGGGAATTTCCTTTCTTGTTTTATTCACCAGCTTTATATTATACAAATTACTGACTCTTCCATCTGGTAACGTTTGAAACATTTGTCCGGCGGTTCTTAGAATCCTGGCATCTACATCAGTTCGTGTAACCAGCATCACAACCAGTGCTGATGTTAATAAGATCAACACAAAGGAATACGCGGCAATACGCCAATTGAATCTTGTTTTTTTACTGTGCGCAATATTTTCTTCTGACTCATAACGGATCAATCCTCTTGGCCGACCGACCTTATCCATTATCGCGTCGCATGCATCAATACAGGCGGTACAATTCACACATTCTAATTGTGTTCCATTGCGTATATCAATTCCTGTCGGGCAAACCCGAACACACGCATAACAATCAACACAATCGCCTGTATCCCATTCCCCTTCTTTTTCCTTTTTCACCTTTCCACGTGGTTCTCCTCTTACATAATCGTAAGCAACAACGATTGATTTTTTATCCAGCAACACTCCCTGCAATCTTCCATAGGGACAAACGACAATACATACCTGCTCACGAAACCAGTAATAGACGAAAAAGAAAATGGTTGTGAATACCAACAGCGAAATAAATGTGCCTGTATTGGCCCCTATTCCTTCTTTTATCATCGCCATCACATCATCCATACCGATCACATAAGCGAGAAAAAAATTCGCGATAATGAATGAGATAAAATAAAAAACGGTGATCTTAATAGCACGTTTACGGATCTTGAATGCCGTCCATGGCATTTCTTTTAGTCTTCGTTGGGCCATCATATCGCCATCCAGCCAATATTCAATTTTCCGGAAAACCATCTCCATAAAAATAGTTTGGGGACAAGCCCAGCCGCAAAAAACTCTGCCAAAGACAACAGTGAAAAAAATAATGAACACCATGAAAGTGAGAAGGCCAATCGCGAAAATGAAAAAATCCTGCGGCCAGAAGACCTGTCCAAAGAAAATGAACTTGCGTTGTACTACGTTGAACAGGAACAACGGTTCGCCATCTACTTTTATAAATGGAAGGCTAAAGAAAACTATAAGATAAATAATGGATGTAAGGGTACGGAAGTTATAGAGCTTACCTTTTGGCTTTTTGGGAAAAATATAATTTCGATTGCCCTGCTTATTAATCGTTGCAACTGAATCACGAAAGCTCTGATCAAGCAGCTCTTTTTTACCCTCGGCTATCTCAGTAAAATCTTTCTCTTCCATGATTCAATTTTTTTCACGATCCTGGTTCTATTTTTTTGCAGGGTCAGGTGGTAATGAATCTTTTTTATTCGCAGTACTGTCTGTTGTGTTACCTGCCTCAAATAAATTTCCCTGGGGCGCTTTTGCATTGGCAGGTTTGGTTCCCTGTAATGACAATACAAAACTGGCCAGGTTTCTTATATCAGTTGGTGAAAATTGTTTTCCCCATGCCTGCATCCCTTTATCGGGTACACCCAGGTTAATGGTTTTGAATACTTCGCCAAGTGATCCGCCGTGCAACCAGTATTTATCTGTAAGATTGGGTCCAACCATATTGCCTTCACCATTGGCTCCATGGCAGGGGAAACAAGTACCTGCATAGATCTTTTTACCTTCTGCGATCCCTTCAGCACTGGCAAGCGTGACAGTCTTTTCATCAAATGTTTCCATCCTGTTTTTCCTGTAATCTTCAAGCTGAGCGGCAGCGATCTTCATTTCAGCTTCATATTCCTGGAGGGGTGTAGGACCTGTTTTAGCAACATGAAAACGGAATAAGTAAATCACTCCGGCAACGATCGTAATATAAAAACCCCACTTCCACCAGGGTGGTAATGCATTATCCAATTCCCTGATACCATCATAATCATGATCGAGCAACACATCTGCCTCTTTTTCCAGCGATGCAGCCTTTGTAAAATATTTTTTATCCAGATCACTCCACCACTGACGAAGCTGCGATCTCTCCTTCGGCTTTCCTGATCTGATCCAGGCTTCCTTCTGATATTTATTCTTTAAGATAAGAAAATAAATGGCCAACGACAGACTGACTAACACAAAGCCAATGACACCGTAAAGAAAGTATCTCAATCCCCCTGTTGGCAATGTGGAATCCTGTGCATTCGTTGACAGATTAAAAGACAGGCTCACGACCGTCAATATGATAACCCGGCATAGAAATTTTATTCTCATGGTTAAACCTGTTTTAAATTGTTTTGGATGATGGTGTCGGATAATGGTTCATTATCATCAAGAGGGATCCGGCTTATCTCCCTCACTTTTTGTTTATCCAGTTTCTTTACATAATAAAGCAGCACAACAAAGAATAAAAAGAAGATAAGAAGGGATATCATTGGATAAATATTAATACCCTCGATTGATTCCGCATATTTTTTTACAAACTTGAACATACGCTAGTTTTTATTTTCTGCTATTTTATTTTTTTCTATATCGGTACCGAGCCTTTGCATATAGGCAATGATCGCTATGATCTCTGTATTGGCTTTTACCCTGACACTGTCATTAAGAAGATTGTTTTGAATAGTTGTAGCCTGGTTCATCAGGTCCCTATTAGCAATTTGTTCATAACCTTTGGCATAAGGAACTCCCATTGCACGCATCGCTTTGATCTTTGCGGGAGTACTCGCGGTATCAAGTTCTTTATCCAGCATAAAGGAATAAGGCGGCATGATCGATCCCGGGGAGATCGCTTGGGGATCATCCATATGATTGAAATGCCACGTATCTGTTTTCTTCAAATTCAACGTCCCTTCTCTTGCCAGGTCAGGCCCCGTTCGTTTCGATCCCCATTGGAACGGGTGATCATAAACAAACTCCCCGGCTTTTGAATATTCGCCATAGCGTTCCGTTTCAGAGCGGAATGGACGTACCATTTGTGAGTGGCAGGTATAGCATCCTTCTCTTCGGTAAATATCTCGTCCCTGTAATTCGAGTGGCGTGTAAGGTTTCACACTGGAAATTGTCGGCACATTGGATTTGATCAAAAAAGTTGGTACCAATTCAATAATACCACCAATCAGGATTACGATCAGTGTTACGATCAAAAAAGGAATTGGCCTTCTCTCGATCCTGCGGTGCCAGTGCTCACCATGATGTTGCGTAACCACTTTTTCCAATGCAGGTGCTTCTGCATCTTCATTTGCTACGAGTTTTCCCTTAGCAACAGTCATAAATAAATTATACATCATCACTATTGCGCCAGTTACGAATAAGAAACCACCAAATGAACGGATCGCATAGAAAGGTTTCATGTAAGTTACAGTCTCAATGAACTGGTACTTCAATTGACCTGCCTCTGTAAATTGTTTCCACATAGAAGCTTGCTGGAAACCTGCCCAGTACATTGGCACTGCGTAAAAGATAATTCCCAGTGTTGCTATCCAGAAATGGAAGTTGGCGAGGCGTTTTGAGAACAATTCTATTTTGAAGATTTTGGGTATCACCCAATAAAGAATGCCAAACGTAAGCATTCCATTCCATCCTAAGCCTCCAACATGCACGTGAGCAATTGTCCAATCAGTAAAGTGGCTGATGGCGTTCACGGATTTTAAAGAGAGCATCGGTCCTTCAAATGTCGCCATACCATAAGCCGTAACAGCCACCACCATAAACTTCAGTATCACATCTTCTCTTACTTTGTCCCATGCCCCACGGAGCGTAAGCAAACCATTGATCATACCGCCCCAGCTTGGAAAAATCAGAACGAATGAAAAAACAATACCGAGTGATTGTGCCCAGTTAGGAAGTGATGTATATAACAAATGGTGAGGTCCCGCCCAGATGTACAGGAATATTAATGCCCAAAAGTGAATAATAGAAAGTTTATAGGAGAACACTGGCCTGTTCGCCGCTTTCGGCATAAAATAATACATCAGGCCGAGATAAGGAGTGGTAAGGAAAAATGCAACAGCATTATGGCCATACCACCATTGAACCAGGGCATCCTGTACACCTGCATACCAGGAATAGCTATGGAGAAAGCTCACCGGATATTCAAATGAGTTAACAAGGTGAAGAACGGCAACGGTAACAAACGTTGCGATATAAAACCAAATTGCAACATATAAATGCCTTTCCCGTCTTTTTAGGATCGTGGCAAACATGTTCCATCCGAATATTACCCATATAATAGTGATGGCAATATCAATTGGCCATTCTAACTCTGCATATTCTTTTCCGGTTGTCATTCCAAGCGGTAGTGTAATAGCGGCAGCAACAATAATTAATTGCCATCCCCAAAAATGAATTTTACTCAGCATATCGCTGGCCATACGGGTCTTTAATAATCGCTGAAGCGAATAATAATAACCCATAAAAATTCCATTGCCTACAAATGCAAAAATGACCGCATTCGTGTGCAATGGGCGAAGCCGTCCAAATGAAAGACCGATCGTTTCTTTGCCCACTCCTATTCCACTGATATTCCACTGCGGGAACACCATAAGCATGGCTACCCAGAGACCAACGAGCATGCCTACAACGCCCCAAATGATGGTGGCATAAGCAAAGTTTCGGACGATCTTGTTGTCATACTGAAATTTTTCCAGTGTTTGCATCGAGATTTATTTTTGTTTTGGTTTGAATGAAGGATCTTCTTCCCCGACAGGTTTATCATCAAACAACATTCTTACGGAAGGAGTGTAATCATCATCATACTGGCCCCTTTTTACTGACCAGATGAACGCTAATAAAAAGCCCCCGGCTATAAGTATACTAAAGCCAATAAGAAGGATTAAAACACTCATTCGCTGGTTTGATGTTTAAAGAAAGCAAATGTATTTTTCCGCCAACCGGCCTCATATGACAAATATTAGTCTCTTTCATGAGCATCATCAGTCGTCAAAGCCCTCTTCTCTTGGCCAAAAATGATGTTGCTACTGTTACAAAGGTTACAATACTGATCGAACTCAACGGCATCAGGATCGCTGCGATCATGGGCGACAGTAATCCCTGCACAGCAAAACTTAACCCAACGACATTATACAAAATGGAAAGAATAAAGCTCCATGTGATAACCTTTTTCCCTGCTCGTGCATACAAAATAAAGTTATGAAGTTTTTGTACTTCATTGCTATCAATAATAGCATCACAAGCCGGCGTAAATTGACTGCTGCTTTCGCTTACAGCCACGCCCACATCAGCTTGCATTAGTGCTCCCGCATCATTCAAGCCGTCTCCAAGCATTAAGACGCCTGCTTTTGAACTTTGTTTTTTATAATTAATTATAAAATCAAGCTTGTCTTGCGGCGATTGATGAAAAAGAATCGTTGATTGCTTACCAAAAATCGATTCAAGCTTGTTTTTTTCGGCCGCATTATCACCTGAAAGAACTTTGAGTTGATATTTCGATTGATTTAACGAACTAATCATTGTAGCAATTCCCTCACGATATTGATTGCTGATCTTAAATACTGCCTTTATAACTCCGTCAATAGAAAAATATACCTCACCAGTTCGTGTAGAATTATCAATTGAGTCAGTTTCTTCAATAAATTGCCTGGAGCCCAGCTTCGCTCTTCTACCATTGATCAACCCCCCGATTCCTTTTCCGGCAGTTTCTCTAAGATCATTGACAGGTAGTGGCCGGAAATTATGGATAATAATAAGTTCCTGCCGGATGATCCTGCTTAATGGATGTACTGATTCCTTTGCCAGCGAATAAACCATATTGATCTCTTCCGGAGACAGGTGGCCTTCATATATAACATTTGCCCTGGATGAATACGTGAGTGTTCCCGTTTTATCAAACACAATTGTATTGATTTGTGACAAAGCTTCTATAACAGAAGAATTTTTCAGGTAGAATTTATTTTTCCCAAAATGCCTGAGCATATTGCCGAAAGTAAAAGTCGCTGAAAGGAGTAACGAACATGGACACGCGACAATTAAGGATGCCGTGACCGCAGGTAAAATTTTTGAAGGATCGTTAAGTGCCCAATAAACTGCAGCACAAGCGGCAATTAAAAAAAGGATCAGGGTGAAATAACGGCTCCATGGATGGATAAAAGATTTGTCTTTGTTTTTTTGTTGAGTAAATACATCATTGTTCCAAAGCTGGGTGATATAGCTTTGTTCCACCGTGTTTACCACCTCCATTTCAATGGAAGCTCCAAGTTGTTTACCCCCGGCATAGATTAATTCCCCTTTTCGTTTCAACAGCGGCGTATTCTCTCCGGACACAAAACTATAATCAATATTACCTTCGCCTTTGGTAATAAGAGCATCCGCAGGTATCATTTCATTCTGCCTGACCAATATCTTGTCACCTTTCTTTAACTGGTTGATGGTCCCGGTTTCCTCTTTTTCATTTCTTATAAATGTCACACCCAGCGGAAAATATGATTTGTAATCGCGATCAAAAGAAAAGCTATCATATGTTTTATCCTGGAACCAACGGCCTATCAGCATAAAAAAAACAATACCGCTCATAGAATCAAAATATCCTGAACCGGTATCACTAATGATTTCATACACACTTCTTAGAAATGTAACAAGTATTGCCAGTGCGATCGGTGCATCTATGTTCAGCCATTTTTGGTGTAGCCCTTTCCACGCCGAAATAAAAAATTCATTGGCGCAATAAAAGAATACAGGCAATGATAAAGCAAGATTCAGGTAATTAAATACAAGTTGTAGTTCAGGTTCCCTGATATTTCCGGAAGAAAAATATTCAGGAAAGCTCAACATCATACTATTGCTGAAACAAAAACCAGCAATACCAATTTTGAAGATCTTTTGGCGACTTATTTTTCGGTTTATCTTCCTTTCACCTTCTTTTAAACTGATGTAAGGCTCATATCCTAAAAAAGCCAGAAGTTCCACAACTTTTCTCAATGATATCTTTGAAGGATCAAAAACAATAAAGATCTCTTTTCGCTGAAAATTTATCTTTGAGAATAATACTCCATGGTCTATCGTGTGCAGGTTCTCCAGCAACCAAATACAGGATGCACAATGCATTTGCGGCAAATAAAAACTTACATGCGTCTGCTGGCCGTCATCAAAGCGACTCAATTTTCTTTTTACCTCTTCGTTATCGAGATAGACAAACCGTTGAGAGCTGAATTTGCCCCTGACCTTTATACCTGGCTTGTCGCTTAGCTCATAATAATTACAAAGTCCATTCTCCTGCAAAAGCTGGTAAACAAATTTGCATCCATCACAACAAAAATATTTTTCATTGGAAGAAATGGAAGCATCGCAAGCTTCACCGCAATGATAGCAGTGCAGGTCAACTTTCTTTCTCGCCTGGTTTTCCTTTACCAATAAGCCTTCCAAGAGTATGTAGTTTTAGCGCTTACCAAATATAAGATTTGAATCCGTTTCTCAAATGCGATGTTTAAACAGTTGTTATAAGGAAGATATTAAAGAAGCCCTCTGAGGAATCAGGGGGCTTATAATTGAAACGAAAACCAACGATTGCCCATCCAGGTGATGGGAATAGATTTTATCCTTTTTATAGAAAACCTTAAACAGCAATTATGAGAAAACAAAAATAACCGTCATGCTATTCCAAAAAAATGATATTGCTCATCTGCAACTTTGACATTTATCAAAACCAAATATCTCATCCGTATAAAAAGCGACAAAAGAAATTAGTTCAAAACAGTTGATTGCAGCCCCTTAAAAACAGCAATAGCCTTTGGAAAAAGAATATTGTTTTCAAGGTGCACATGCTGATGCAGGTCTATTTCAAAAGCCTGGAGTGAAGCAAAACTCAGGCGATAAGTTGTGCAGGCATCCTGCGGAGCCGTATAATTTCCGGTCAAATTCCTGATATCGTTCATCATGTTACCTGCATGATCATGTTCCTGCTCCATTACGGTAATAGGCGATTGTAAATAAGTAATGCTCAATTGGAAATTTGCATTTTCATTATTGGTCAGCTTTTGTAATTCTTTGATCCTTGGGAAAAGTATCAATTCTTCCTTCTTCATGTGTCCTTCCATTTCTTCTTTTACCGCGGCGAAAATTTCAAATATCTTTTGCAGTTCCGGGTGCCGGTCCCCATGCTTAGAATAGACTTTTTGCAGATACGCATATATCTGGGGCAATTCGTTTTTCACATATGCATGGTGTGTCTGAACAATATAGTCGCAAAGCTGGGCAAGGTCCATTTTATCAAAATCCAAAGTATTCTTATGATTTTCTTTTGCGAAGATGCCTTCAAGCTCTTCCACTACCTGCGAAACTGGCAAATGTTGCTCATTACAAGCTTGCTCCAAAGATCGTTTTCCCTTACAGCAAAAATCCAAATGATATTTTTCGAATATCGGGGCCGCATGGTGATTGGCATTGACTATTTGGGCAAGTGAGAGCGTAGTAAGTGACGTTTTCATGATGATTATTTAGAAGCAAAGATGTTTTGAGCAACCAAACAATTTGCTGATTTTGATCATGATTCAAATGATTAATATCAGACAACAGTATCTTTTATTAAATTAGCGGCGACGGGCTTCCAGAGATAATCCAGATCATCATTTTTGTAAATCAAGACTGCCGCCAGAGAAACAGTAATTGAAAATGGGAAGGCCGCACCGACCAATAACGGAGCAATGCTCAAAAGAAAAATAATGCTCCCAATGCAGGCCAGTCTTACCCACGCCCCTCTCAACATCATTGTTATGGCGATAAAAAACTGTGCAATAGCGATCAATGGGATAACAATATGGTTACGTTGGCTGAACCAACCATTTATGAAATCACGATACAATGGGATTGCCATATCGGCGTATTCCAAATAGATATCCGGTCTTCTGAGTCCGAAATACATGTTTGTCCCGGAGGCCCAGAAGAAAAGCAGACTAAATAACCATCTTGCCCAGCGTGTTTTCTTCCATGCTGTAATCAATATGACAAGGCTGACGACTTGCGAAATAATGTAAGGAAGAGTATGTTCATCAAACCCGTTCATAAACATTGCTATTTCTTAACCTGGCATCCCTTTCACACATGCTTTTTAAATGTTTCAATTGGGCTTTCTGCATGATAGTGTGAATAACAGGAGCGATTACACCACCGGTCAGCCATTCGGAAAATGGCGGAGCGGCTTCCATTCTTACTCGGGTTATAAGCTGAGTTGCGTCATCGCCGATCGGTTCTAAAACAAAGGCCCATGTCATCTTAAATGGC
>DASVAM010000544.1:0-5113 GCA_036376375.1 Chitinophagaceae bacterium | reverse complement strand
ACCGACCTCGCTGAATGCTTCAATTAATAAAGCCTGTGTTTCTATCGGGGCCTGCTGCCAAAACCAGCCACCGCTATTTTCTTTCCAATACATTCCCAATTCTTCATGGTTGATGCTGGTTTCTTTCAATGATCTTAGAATAGTCGCGGGAGTTTTCGAATCTCCGGTTCTGGATAGGGCCAATGCGATCATTCCCTGCATGTATTTGGTTTGCTTTGTCCATGTTTGTTGTGTACGGTTACGGAAATAATTATAGGCTGTTTGTGAGGCAGCAGGAATTTTTTGATCTGTAAAGAAACTACGCATATATAAGTATTGGATCTCGTAGCTATCAGGAGTGTATTTAGTCAAGTCAGTTTTATTCTTTTTCAGATCATCATAATCTTTCCTGATCTGCAGATCGAGATAAGGGATAGCCATTGTAAGGATTGGCTCAAGTTTTTTTATATCAACTCCTAATTTTTTTAAATGGCCAATACCGGCAATAATATATTGCGTCATATAACGATTATCCGGCCCTCCTTTGAACCAGGCAAAACCGCCATTCTCCAATTGCATTTGTTTTAATTTTTCATAAGCACTGTTCATTTCGCTGCTCATTCTTATCATGTCAAAAAGCAACCCAATATTCTTCTTTTGCTGTGCTTCTGTTTTTGCCTGCAACACCCAGGGAGTTTCTTCCAGCAAAACGGCTTTCAATTCCTGGTTCTTCTGAAGATTGCTTAATAGAGCCCCCTCTAAATCTCCCCCGTTAGGGGAGTCTTTTGAAGAGTCCAGCCATTTTGAAAACATTTCTTTGATACGTGGAGAACTATTTGAAATTTTTGAAGCTAATGCATTGGCATAATAACGGTTCCATGTTTGCTCGGCACATTCATAGGGATATTCCATCAAATAAGGCAACGCCAGTACGGCATACCACGCAGGGTTAGATGTATATTCAACGGTAAGTGAATGATGCTGTAATGTCTCAGAATTTCCGGATGTCAACAGCTTTTCAAACTTGAAATTCTTTGTTTGTGTATTTCGAAGGTTTAGTGGAAGAGTTTCTGTTACCAACATGCGGTTAGTAAGCACCGGCATTGCAGCTTCTTCACCGTCAGCCCATCCCGGCTCGCCCGAAGGGAGGGGGTTTGTTTTGGCCACGATGCGCCACACTAACGTTTTATCAAACATATAAGGAACCTGAATGGGAAAACTAACTGCCTCACTTTGTCCGGCTGCTACTGTAAAGTACTGATTCGGGTACATGTTGTTGAACCAACCGCTTACAGATTCATTGGTTGCTGCATCAAACAATTGCAATTCTGCCTGCCCGGTTAATTCTTTATTGGTGAGGTTAACGATCTTGGTGCTGAATTCCATTTTATCACCTTCTCTTAAAAATCTTGGTGGGTTGGGCTGCACCATTAATTCTTTTTGCGTGATCATTTCCTTACTGCTATATCCAAATGCGAGGTCTTTTGTATGGGCCAATGCCTGGAACTTCCATTTTGTCAATGCCTCAGGCAAGGTAAAAGAAAATTCTATATCACCATTTTCATTTGTTTGCAGATCGGGCAAGAAGAAAACCGTTTCATTGAAGTTTTTGCGGATTTGTATTTGATCACCCGGCTTCTGAGTCGATTTGGTGTCAAATTGATCAACAACCTCATCAAGACTTGGATTGAAATATCCATCAGCATTTTCTCTTGAAGATCTTGCAGCAGCGACGACGACCTCATTGAGTTCTCCCTTTGCCACTTGATCGGCGACAATCATTGGGGCAGCAGATGTCTCCACAGTAACACCACTAACTTTTCCGGACAATTGTCGCACCAAATCTGGCCTGCCTGGTTCAAAAACTAACTGGTCGTATCGCTTGACAACGGGTATTACCTCAATCTGCCGTTTATTCCACTTTTCCTGAGACTGGACTCCCGTAAAATTTTGATTACCGCTCCACCCTGTTGGAGAATAATAATGCGGCCAAATACGCGGCTCATCCCATTTATGAAAACTGAATTGATCTAACGAAGCATCATACATGCTTGCCAGTATTTCAGCAGCGACCTTTTCTTTTTTTAATCCACTGATCTTTATTTTCCATTTTTCTTCACTGCCGGGTAAGGTCTTGTCACGAAATGTTGCGTATTCAATCTTGAGATCCTTATGTGTCCACGGCACATTTATTACATCCTTAAATTGATAGAACCGGTTATGCTTTACAAAAAAGAAAATGACGCCATAGCCTCCACGGTCAGCCTCGGTTGCAGTGAATTCAAATGATTTCTTTTCATTGTTAAGATCTTCAAATTTGTAATCGTGAGCCGTGAGTCGAGCATCGCGAGACCGGTTCATATCCTGGATAAGGAAAATGTCATTGGCTGTTGAACCGATCCTGATTTCTGTTTTTTCTCCGGGTTCAATAACAGATGAGCCCAGTGTCCATAAATATTGAGGACTTTGCAACTGTTTACTTTTATCATCAACTAATTGAACAATTTTTATATCCTTAATATCTTCACCATTTTTGTCTTTTGTTATTGTTTGCACCTGGTACCAGCCCGGGACAAACGAATGATCAAGTTTGAAGGGCTGATCTTCTCTGGTGGAATCTTCTTTTGTGTATTCAACCTTTGAAATCTGCCAGCTTACATGATCAGTTTCATTATCATATTCATCATTAGGGAAATTGAGGATATAATCTTCTTTGCTCATCACAAATTGATCAGGTCTCTCCCAGTAACGCTTGCGTATAAGCCTTTTTTCTTCCCTTAATTTTGAAATCGTCACAGTTATTTTGGAAGGCTCAAACTCATTGGCCATGTTTTCTGTGCTTATATCAATTTTCTTTAGGCTGTCAACAGGCATTGACTCGGGCAGTTCAACCGAAAGGATCAGGGATTTATAGCCGACCGAGACAGACGATTCGCCACTCCGTGTCTCGCCATTTATATCTGTAACATCTGCGCTTATAGAATAATCAAATACGGGCTCCATTTTTTTATCGATCGTTTTATCCGGGATCGCTTCAAATTCTATGGTAAACTTTCCATCCTTATCTGTTTTTAATTCTCCGTGTGCAATTTCCATTGGAGGAGACGGTGGCTGCCACCATTTCCGTAATAACCACGGATAAGGGAATCTTGGTTGACGAACTACGCGATATCTTACAATGGCGCCATCAATATTATTTCCTGCGTAAGCCTTTGCAAAACCTGTAATTTTAATTGTGTCATTGACTTTAAATGTTCCCTTTATCTTCTCATAGTCTACATAGAATTTTGGACGTTTATATTCTTCAACAGAGAAGTCAACGATACCCTTTTCATCTTCGGCTTCAATGGAAAATTCGCCATTCAAAATACCGAGCGGTACCCGGAACTTACCAGTGATAGACCCGTACTCATTTGTTTTTAGTTGGATCGAATCAATGGTCTCATCATTTGCGTCTTTAAAGTAAACATATGTGTTAAAGTCCGGGAGCACTTTATTTGTTCTTTCCTTGTCCGGAATAATTGCAATGCCTTTGAAATAAACCGTTTGGCCGGGGCGATAAATGCTCCTGTCAGTAAAAAAGAAGATTCTTCTCTTTTCTATTGGAGCTTCTTCTTTTGTTTCCACCTGCCTGTAATAGTAATAATCATTGATCCATTCATGCATGAAAAGCCTATCATCCTGGTAACTAATATCCAGCGCATAGGAGTAATAATTATCTTTTGATAGTTTATTGAGTTTGAAATATCCGTTCTCGTTAGATTTATATAGAGAAGCTTTTTGTTTTACATACCTGGATTGCTTTGCATCATACCGTTGCTCCCAAACCTGTACAGCCGCAGAAGCCAGGGGCTTTCCCGTTTCCCTGTTCAATATAAAATACTCTTCGGACTGGTTTACAAAACTGATATTGGAAACAAAAAATTGCCTTGCGCCGATCGTTGCTTTCTTTGAATAATCATCCGAAGCGGCCAGCAATAAATAATCACCCATTGGTAATGCCTCAATCTTTATTTCTGTATAATGAGTTTGAAAATCATTTGTTGCCGGCAGCGTTTGTTGCCAGTTTTTAATAGCCGGCGTTTTAAGGATTTCATCCCAGGTCTTTTCATCTAAGTAATTTCCAAGTTTCTCGCTTAGCTTTTCATCAATTTTGATTAATCTCAGATAAAGTTTCTCTGTATTTCGGTACGAGATGAATGAACGGAATGGCTGTTGTGGCACATTGACCTTTTCAAGTTTAAATGAAAAATCAATTTCTTTGATTTGTCTGAGCAGGTTCCCGCAATTTATTTTCCCCTCTGATGAGTCTTTTTGAGTAATGATCTTTTCACAAATCTCTTTGGCTTTGATCCTTGAATATCGCTTAGTCGTATCGCCAAAAGGAGAGTAGCTATTTGCTTCCTCATCGTATCTCTTTGCCAGCAGATACCACGCCTGTGCTGCAGCCGGATGATCACCGTATTTATTTGCGATAATATTTAATGCCGTTTTGTACAGGTCGTCCCTGTGAGGATGCGTTGAGTTATTATAAACAAACTCCAGCCGGTCGATATCGGTATCTATCAATGCATCCGGTTTCGTATCCTTTAAATGAAAAGACAATAGATCCTGGTAGATCAACAGCGCTTTGTGACGCAACGACAAAGAATCCTTAGTTACAAATTTCACCTTAACAAAATCCGCAACGGGTTCAAATGCGGATGCCTGGTCAATCTCAAAAGCATAAGCGGGTCTCTCGATATCAGTTTCGTCGTTTTTAAAATAGGCTAATGCCCGATGAGCCAGCAGGTCATACAAGGTCGGGCGCAGGTGACGAACATTGCCTTGTATTATTATTGCATCAAATGGAGCCAGCCTGGTTTTTTGAAGGAGCTCTTTGTTTTGTAATGATCGTAAATAAAGCTCGCTGATCTTTTTTACAAAATCGGTGCTGTTCCAGGTGGCGAGATCGTCTTTTTTAAACTGCATTGTTGTTGTTCTATCATAAAATTTCCATCGATTGTTTTCAAAATAGTTTTGATAAATTTCTGCTTCAAGACTTTTGAGTATTGAAACAACAGGTTCCTTGCTCTGTGCGATTTCTTTTTCGATCTCTTTTATTGCCAGCTCTTCATTTTCTTCTCGTGTTTCT
>DASVAM010000541.1:0-3563 GCA_036376375.1 Chitinophagaceae bacterium | reverse complement strand
ATGCTGGCTCCTGCCGAGATAAACATTAATTCAATGAAAGCAGATTATGAACAACCTTTCATGAAAGGAAAATTAGGAGTCGGTGCAAAAGCAGCCTGGGTAGAAACTGATAACAATTTCCAGCGTTACAATGTGTATGACACAGATGAAGAACTCGACAATGATCGAAGCAATCATTTTGTCTACAATGAAAATATAAATGCAGCCTATGTAAACTATAATCGGCAGTATAAAAAGTTTATGATCCAGGCAGGGCTCAGGCTTGAGAATACGATATCGGAAGGCGTTTCTGATGGCATGAAATATGATGGCTCCGGTTATGTACCAACCAGTTCTTCTTTCAAGAGGTCTTACACCGATCTGTTTCCCAGTGCTGCCCTTACTTTCAACAAAAACCCAATGAAGCAATGGAGCCTGACTTATAGCCGTCGCATCGACAGACCTGCGTACCAGGATCTGAATCCATTTGAATTCAAACTCGACGAGTATACTTTTCAAAAAGGGAATATCAATCTTCGACCTCAATACACCAATAGCTTTGGGATCACCCATACCTATAAATACAAATTGAATATAGGAGCAAACTATAGTCATGTTACAGATATGTTCACACAATTGATCGATACCGCTGAAAAATCAAAAGCTTTTATCTCAAAGAAAAATTTAGCAACACAGGATGTCGTAAGCCTGACCATTAGTTATCCTTTCCAATATAAATCATACAGTTTATTTACAAACATGAGCAGTAATTATTCTACCTACCATGCAGATTTTGGCGATGGACGTAAAGTTGATCTGGATGCATTTGGCTTCAATTTCTTTGCACAGAATAGTTTAAAGTTTGCAAAAACCTGGACAGCGGAATTAAGCGGCTTCTATAATGCGCCAACTATTTACCAGGGAAGTTTCAAAGCGAGATCGTTGTTTAGCATTGATGCCGGTTTACAAAAACAAGTATTGAAAGGAAGAGGCACTATCAGGACCTCCGTCAGCGATATATTTCGCACCATGAAATTCAGGGCCCGGTCAGATTTTGCAGGGCAGACAACAAAATTCACTTCGCAATGGGAAAGCCGACAATTCAAGCTAAATTTTACACTTCGTTTCGGAAACAATGGTGTAAAACCTGCAAGACAACGTGCCGGCGGAGCAGAAGATGAATTGAAAAGAACCCAGGGAGGTGGTGGCATGGGAATAGGAAATAATTAAAGCCAGGAAAAACAAATCATGGAAATTGGAAAATTGCCGATCTTGAAAGCAGTTTTCTGATTTCCTTTTTGGGTAGTGTATCAGTTTCAAAAAATCTTTCAATGAACCACAAAGACACCGAGACACAAAGCGCTCACGAAGATTACTTTGTGTTACTTCGTGACTTTGGGCCTTAGTGGTTCAAAATTCAAATTGAGACACTACCCCTTTTTGTTAACGTTATGTAAGATCGCATCGATCGCCTATATTCATTATTGAAACATGAGATTCAAAACCCGATATCGTTTCTGGACAGTAGTATGGATCGTGCTTGCCGTATTCCTGATCATCGGCTGTCTAATATTCATAAGCTATGCGCTTTTCCCCAACCCGGAAGCAAAAAGACAGATAAGTTCAATTCCGGCTCATATCCAGGCGCTCCAGTACGGGTTGCTGTTTTTGTTCACTGTTGTATTCTTTTATTTTTCGACCAATTATTACTACAAGCTTTTTGCCGAAAAGAAAAAATTCATTTCATTTCTGAAAGTATCGATCATCATTCTATTTTTCTGTTTAGGATACGATACGCTCCTGTTTTACTTTTTACCACAGGTGTTACACAATAAGAATATTTCCCTGGCAAGAATGTTCTTTCAAACAGTGATGAACATGAGTATATTTTTTGGGATAAGTTTTATCATCGCGTACATTACTCATTTGCGGGAAGGACAAAAGCAGAGAAAGATACTGGAAGCCCAGAAGCTTCAATTGGAAGTAGAAAAATCAGAAGCAAATCTGAATTTTCTGAAAGCACAGATCAATCCTCACTTTTTGCATAACACCCTGAATTTTCTATATGCCAAATCGTTGCCCTATTCAGGTGAACTGTCAGAAGGAATTCTTACACTAAGCGATATCATGCGATATGCATTAAGCGAAGGCAATGCAAGAGAAGGGAAAGCTCCTTTGAAGGATGAAATAGAACATGTAAGGAATGTGATCAAGATAAACCAATTGCGCTTTAGTAATAAGCTGAATGTAAATTTTGACGTATCTGGTGCCGTGGACGGTGTATCAATCATCCCCTTTGTGCTTATTACACTTGTTGAAAATGCTTTTAAGCATGGTGATCTTAACAAACAGGAACATCCGATTGATATCAGGCTTACCATTAACCGAAACAAGATCTCTTTTTATTGCAGGAATAAGAAAAAGACGGGACCCAAAGAATTATCAACAGGAGTTGGCCTGGAAAATATTAAAAAGCGTTTGGATCTTGCTTATGGTGACAAATATGAGTTTATAGTTAAGGACGAATCCGAATTTTACACAACCATACTAACCATTGACCAGTTATGATCAGCTGTATTATTGTAGACGATGAGCCGCATGCGATAGAAGTGCTGGAGCATTATGCAAAACAAACTCCACACCTGGAGCTGGTAGCATCGTTTACCAACCCGATCGAGGCGCTGCAACTCCTTGTCCAGAGAAAGGTCGATCTTGTTTTTCTCGACATTCAAATGCCCGAAATATCAGGCATCGATTTTATCAGGGCGATCCATGGTAAAAGCAAAGTGATCATGACAACAGCTTATAGTGAATTTGCACTGGAGGGATATGAACTCTCGGTGATAGATTATTTATTAAAGCCGGTAAGATTGCCTCGTTTTTTAGCAGCCGTGCAAAAAGCAGTAGAACAGATCACAGCCATGGACAATTCCTTGCACAAAGAAAATAGTGATGATTACATATTTGTAAAGACAGAATCAAAAGGAAAGCTACTTAAGATCAATCTTGCCGATATCGATTTTATTGAGAGCCTGAAAAATTACGTAGCCATTCATCGCGGCGGGCAAAAAACGCTTGTCCATACCAGTATGAAAGAACTGGAAGAACGATTGCCTAAAAAACAATTTATCCGCGTTCATAAATCTTTTATCATTCCTATTTCCCGGATCACTGGTATCGAAGGAAACTTAGTGCGATTAAAAAATGTGTCAACAGAAATTCTGATCGGTGAGAACTACAAACCTGAATTAATGGAGATCATCAGGGGAAAGATGATCCGGTAGTGTCTTGTATCTATTAAGACGCTGGCAACAATAAAGCATGAACATCATCTGCTCATGCTTTTCAAAGGTGGAGACGATCCCGATCCAATCGGGATGTCCAAACTTATTTGTGGAGACGACCGGAATCGAACCGGTGTCCAAACACATTCTTCAAAAGCTTTCTACATGCTTATTTTGTTTTGTGTTTTTCGGGAAGTAACTGGAAACAAACAACCGACCACTTCCTTAGCTGCATGGTCTTAAGCGATCAGCACAGCCTTTGATCGCAGCATCTTGTTTTGTTTTGAGTCGGCGGCGGGG
>DASVAM010000540.1:0-2280 GCA_036376375.1 Chitinophagaceae bacterium | reverse complement strand
GATGTTTTTATTTTCCATGCATGTTCATACGAACCATTTCCGTAATAGGTTTGTGCAAGGTTCGGTATTACCTTCGCTAAATTATCTTCCATCATCGTACTTTTCATTCCCAGCGGGGTAAACAATTTCTTTTTTAAATATTGCGGGAGTTTCTCACCGGATGCTTCTTCCATGATAAAACGCAGCAAGGCAAAATCAGAATTACAATACATAAAACCGGTATGGGGTTCTACCTGTGGTGATGGTTGATTGTAGAGCAACTCCAGCGTTTGAGATTTCTGCAGAATGTTGGTCATGCTTTGTTGCGTCAGCAACAACGTAGCCCATTCATCATCAAAACCGCTGCTGTGGTTAAGCAGGTCCTGAATGGTAACGGTTTCACTCCATGCAGGAAGTTTGGGGAAGTATTTTCTTACTTTATCATCAAACCGGAGCAATCCTTCCTGTTCCATCATTGCCAGGCCAACACACATAAATTCTCTTGTATCGGAATAACCAAACCGCACAACAGTTTCATGTGTGAATGGAACTTTATGTTCCAAACTTGCCATGCCATAGCTCTTCTCAGCCACTACTTTGCCATTTTGCAAAACAGTAATGGAAATGCCGGGAGATGTTGGATTATTGAAGGGTTTGAAAACGCTGTCTATAAACTTAATAAGCTTTGGGTTTGATTGTGCATGAGAACAAATGCAAACAAGCAGCGTTGTTAATAAAAACAATATCTTTCTCATAAAGTATTATTTATTGATTGCCGGGTAAACAAAATCCAGGTACAGGTCGTAAGATGATTTTCTCAAATTATTGTTTCGGTAATTACCGGCTGTGATCACGAGCAGCAAATTCTTTTCTTTATTGAATATAATTTTTTGTCCGCCACTCCCTGGTGCCTCTGTAATGTTAACCACTTTTCCTTTGATCGTATCGGTCCACATCCAAAACTGGTATCCATACCCGGAATTCTTATCCGGATTAATATGCCTGCTAATTGCTTCCTCCATCAGCCTTGCGGGAATAATCTGCCTATCTTTCCATTTCCCATTGTTGAAATAAAGCATCCCAAGTTTAGCCAGGTCCCTTGAACGCATTCGCAGCCCTGCGCAGGCGCAGATCCACCCGTTTTCTTCTTTGGTCCAATCCCAGTGCTTTATTTCAAGCGGTTCAAATAAATTCTTCGCTGTAAACTCTTCAATATTCATTCCTGTTGCTCTCTCAAGTATTGTAGCCAATAATTGTGTGCTGCTGTTGTTATAAAAAAATGTGGTGCCGGGCTCACTTACGATAGGTTGCTTCAGGATAAAATCTAACCCATACGTTACTGTATTGGTTTTTAAAGAATCGTCAAAATCGGGATCATCATCACTCCAATATAGACCACTGGACATGGTCAACAAGTGTTTGATGGTAATGATGCTTTTTTGAGCAGTATCATATTTCTTGTACTCAGGAAAGAAATCAAATATACGTTGTTCAACATCTTTTATTTTACCTTGTTCAATGGCAATCATCATAGCAGCGCTTACAATGCTTTTAGTAATACTTCTTATATCATGCAAACTGTCACGATGATGCTGTCTCAAGCCAACAAAATCTGTTGTCCTGATCTCATCTTGTCCCGGCCAATAGTTTTCATAGACCAACTTGTTATTCCGAAGAATTAAAACACTGTGAATATTTGGATAATCTCCATTTGCAATGGAATCAGCCATTGCTTTAATCACCGTTTCATCAAGTCCCCCATCTTTCAATGATGCTGTTTCAATACCATCGTCAAGCATTACCGGTATTTTCGAAGAGATGTTCTCTTGCTTGCAAGCACAAAAGCAAAAGAACAGTCCTATGAAAATATATTTTGTCATAGTCTATTTTTAATTGCCGGGTAAACAAAATCAGTATAAAGATCAAATGCACCTTTCCTGAGATTCCAAAGATTATAGTTTCCGGCCGTGATTATTAAAAGCAACTTCTTTTTCTTATTCTGAATGATCAATTGCCCGCCATTGCCCTGGCATTGTACATATCTTGACGTATCGCCTTTTATCACTTCTGTAATATGCCAGAATTGATTGCTATATCCAATATGCGGAAAACCCGGATAAGTATCTCCTGTTGTAATTTGACTTTTTAAAGTTTGAGAAACAAGATGAGCAGGTATGATCTGTTTACCATTCCATTTACCCTCATTCATATAAAGCATACCAAATTTCGCCATATCCCTTGATCGTAATCGTAAACCAGAAGCTGTGGATGGTTTTCCATCGCCGTTGTTTACCCATGTAT
>DASVAM010000538.1:0-6038 GCA_036376375.1 Chitinophagaceae bacterium | reverse complement strand
AATTAAACAGTGTATAAAATACAGCAAGGATTATTGCTCCTTTGAACATTCCGGTAAAGCCCCAGGCTACCATACCACCAACCACTCCCAGAAAGAGTACCAATATTGGGAGCTTACCGCTTTTTGCAATAAGGATCGGTTTCAAAATATTATCAATACCCATCAACACGACAACACCATAAATTCCCATAAAAATCGCCATCCCGGTTTCCCCCTGTGTCGCTAACCAGATGACTACGGGTAAAACAACAAACAGAGGGCCTAGTTGAATAACCACAAGGAAAAAAGTAATTGCAGCAAGCCCGGCTGCTATTGAAATACCTGCAATAGTAAACCCGATCCATCCAGCGATGGCTGCAATAAAAGCTGTCCCCATTACGCCAATGGCAACGCCTTTTACTGCTTTGCCGGAAGCGTCAACCAGGGCAGGACCATCATGTTCTCCTACCAATCTTTTCATTAATGCATAAATTGGATTTAATGCTTTGGCTCCACTATTCAATATTACCGCTGAAATAATGATACCTACGATAAATTCCAGGCCTGAACCGATTACGCCCAACCCTCCTGTAAGGATTCGATTAAGTGCAGCTTTTATTTGTGGTTCATATAAGGAAATGGAAGCCGGGTCCTTCTGCACATTTTGCCAGCCAGCTGATATCTTATCTCCTACAACCGGTAAACCAGCGATCCAATCAGGTAAGGGGGGCAAACCTTTTTCCTTTGCATCACTAACATATTTTATGGAATCCTGGGCAAAATTTGCCAGCTCGCTTATTAAATATATATAGGGCAAGGCCACGACAGCCACCAGTAAAAGGCCATAGATAAAAGCCGCCAGCTTTCGTCTGCCACCTAACGCCCTTGCCAGTTTTTCGAATAACGGGTGAATTGCCACGGCAAGGATAATAGCATAGGTAAAGACACCCAGAAATACACTGAGCACAGTATAAAACATAGAAAGCAATATCAGTAAAAGCAGCACCACCAACGCGGTTTCAATTACATTCCGTCTTTGATCGGTGTTAAATGTGTTCATGGTGAAAAGGTTTAGTTATTAAGAACGTATTATTGGTTTGATTGAATGGTTGAAGAAAATTTACCAACCAGCATTGCAATAATTATCGCAACATACAATTGTCCAGAAACTCCAATGAGGATCGACAATGTTTTTGCAAATGGCGTTTGGGGTAAAATATCGCCATATCCAACAGTCCCCATGGTGATAAAACCATAATAAAGCTGATCATAAAAATTATTAAAGACTGCACCTCTTTCATAAGGTGGGAAACTAAAAGATCCCGGATGGTAAACATCGACCCTCGCAATTGCTAAAGAAAAAACAAACCCGAGTAATAAGAAACCACTTATAGATTGGATAATTATATTTACCGTCACTGCCTTTGATTTTGCAACCTGTGTCAATAACCGTAAAACAGTGAAAACAAAAAAAATACCGATCAAGCTATCGGATATCCCATTAAACGAACGGATATTGGAAAAGAAGCCAATGTTTAAGATTATTATTATTATAACAACCGTAATATTTGAAAAAAAACGATAAGGTTTCTCAAGGCAAAAAATTATACAAATGAGAATAGTGCTGATCAGGAGAATATAAGTGACCTCATACCAGCTTGGAGGAAGCAGAGTGACTCCAAAAATGGTAAAGCTCAGAAAAAAAAGAAGCAGTGAATTTGCGGCAAAAATTCTTTTTGCCGCCTCGTTCAGGCCCTGGCGGTTCATGCTGAAAGTTAATGTTTTTTTATATAAACGGGTATGATGTTTTAATACTTAATGGTATATTGACGTGTCATGGTGTTATGCGTACAGAGTTCGTTCGAATAATTATTTATGGCTTTCTTCAATGAACTGTTTATTTGAGGAGGGAATGGTCACAGCGACTGAATTATTTCTACCTTAAATTATCAATCGCGGGTACAGGCAAAATCGATCATGTAAAAATGGTTTTTGTTGTACATTAGTAACCACTAAACTTTATGCAAATGAAAACGGCTGTTCGCAATATCCTTATCTTATTAGTTATTGCTGCTACGCTGGCGATCATATACTGGCTCATTATAAATTATTATGATGATAAAAACCGTACCGACGATGCCCAGGTGGACGGTGATATTGTGCCGGTGCTTGCCCGGACTGATGGATTTGTAGATTCGGTTTACGTGGAAGACGACCAGCTTGTTCATGCCGGGCATATATTGCTTCAGCTTGATACCACTGATCTTTATCTCAAACTAAGGCAGGCTTTGAATGCATATGAGGTTGCTAAAACAAACCTGAAAAGGTCGGAAATAGGAAGACGGGCAGCGGAGATCGATAAAAAGATGGCCACGCAGAGTATCGATATTCAGAAAGCCTCCTTGAATGCCTCTGAAATAAATTACAAAAGAAATAAGATATTGATGGAAAAAGGAGTGGTATCCGCGCAGATCTATGAATTTACTGAAGAAGGATATTTGAAAGACCGTGTCAATCTTCAAAACGCCTATGATAAGGAGAACGCCGCATTGGTAAAATTGGAAGATGCAAAAAAACAAGTGGACCTGGCTCATCAAAATATCACTACACAGGCGACACAGATTGAGATCATCCGGCAAGACCTGAAATATGCAACCGTAAAAGCACCAGTTAGCGGAATTGTTTCAAAAAGGAAGATCCAGATCGGGCAAATGGTGCGAACAGGCACGCAGCTTTTTTCGATTGTACAATCACAGGATATTTGGGTTACAGCAAATTTCAAAGAAACGCAGTTAGCAGCCTTCCCGGTTGGTAAAAAAGTAAAGATGACTGCCGATGCATATCCAAACGAAACTTTTACAGGAATTGTGGAAACGATTGGCGGCGCTACCGGTTCAAAATTCGCATTACTTCCTCCGGACAATGCAACTGGTAATTATGTGAAGGTTGTTCAGCGTATACCTGTGAGGATCCAGTTTGAGGATTCAGCCCGGGCCCGCAGATTATTGAGACCGGGATTTAGTGTAGTGGTAACTCAATAATTCATAAGCATGCCACTGGTAACAGACAAATTCTGGATTCGGTTTTATTTTTTCTTTGTATTGCTCATGTGTTCTTTCAATTACTTTGGGCAGAGTCTTTCGTTTGCGTATGTACAGGGTTATTTTGGTGTAAGTTTCCAGGATGCGAACTGGTTATTAAGAGGGTTTCATGCAGGCACTATTATTACAAGCATTGCAGGGCTTGTCTTCATAAAATGGTTAGGCAACAGGTGGCTTTTTATTGGAGCGGCATTCGTTTTTCTTATCGCCACCATACTATCATTTAAAGCTTCTGATTTTACAACATTACTTACTTCAAGGATAGCGGCGGGTATTGCCAATGGATTTATGATCGCTGTAGCTACACAGTTGTACCTCGCCACATATAGTGGAAAAGAGAAAACGATTGGCGCCTTGTTCACTGTGGCAGCAAATATTGCGGGACTGAGTGTTAGTTTAATTGCCAATGCTGCATTTACGGAGGATTTCGGATGGCAGTTTACTTATTATCTGAGTTTACCTGTTTTGTTATTCGTTATTTTCACTGCCTTCTTTTTTGTTCCGGTCACTGAACAAAATGAGGAAATAGAAGAAGATTGGATCAGCCTGATCCCTTTTTCGCTTTTGATCATTTCTATTCTGTTTGCTTTCATGTACAGGCAGCAATACCAGGGCATCAGCCATCCAAAGATCGTGATATCCCTGATTGTTGTTGTGATCTCGGCAGCCGCCTTATTGATCCGTGGAGCTGTTCATAAAAAGCCGTTATTTGATACCCGTTTATTACAATACCCTACTTTTTCAGTCACGCTGATCATTTCCTTTTTAACTGGCGTTTTGTTTGTATTTACATTGACCATGCTTGCTAAAATGCTGGGAGGTATTTTGCTAATGCCGATGAAAGATATATTCCATTTTGTCAATTTTCTCGCTCTTGTAATCTTTATTTCGGTGATTGTCAGTTTCATACTGATCGTGAAGAAAGTTAGTGCCTATTGGATAATGATCACGGGCCTCGGGTGCGTAGCATTTGCTGCATACTCTTTTTCGTTATTGAATACAGAGTTTAGTTTTAATAATATCGTTAGGCCATCGCTGATCGGTATGATGGGAGCAGGTATGCTTGCGCTTTCGGTAATAATAGTTGCCATAAAATCGGTGCCGCCACAGCAGATCGGTAAGGTGGCCAATTTCAGGTCAGTGGCCTTTCTGATGGGCATTGCCATAACAGCAGTTGATAGTGGCAGGATGGTAGATTGGGGAAGGGTTGAAAATTTTAATTCAATGCTGCGTTATGCCGATCCATCAAATCCTCATTTCCAGGAAAGGTTTAATATGCTCCAATCATTTTATTCCAGTAAGGGTTATGATGCCGATGCTGCCTACCAGGCTGCTGTGAACGGGATGACAGGAATGATAAAATTGCAGGCGTTTTTCAAGAGTATGAGCCAACTGTATCAGCTTGCCGTAGTTGTTTGCCTCATATTGATCGTTGTAATTTTTATATTATGGGTAGCCCAAAACTACCGGATGCTTATTGATTTTTTTACATTCAAAAACAAAACGAATGAAAATGCGAAAGCCGTATCACCCAAACCTTAACCTATGCCTGGTGATATTTTTTTTATCCGCATCTCATCTGGTGCATGCACAGAAGTATTTTTCGGCAGAGCAATGTGTGCAATATGCTTTTACACACAACCCATTGCTGCAGGCATCGTCAACAGATACCGCCATTGGCGACCTGGACATAAAAAGAGTGACGGGACTTTATAACCCAAGAGTAAATTTTGGAACGGCATTTCAATATTATATAAGCAAGAGAAATTTATTGGTTGAAGGGGGAAGTAATTTGGCTCCTTCAAATGTGCCGCCGGGAGAGCCATACGCAATTCCTATCGGTTATAAGAATGCTTGGTTTCCGACATTAAGTGTTAACCAGTTAATTTTTGATCCGGGTTATCGGAATACTTATAACATAGCATCCCAAAACAGGAAACTGCAGGAACAGGAAATAGCCGATTTTAAGATCCAGCTGATCACAGGAATCTATAAAGCGTATTATGCCTGCAGGTTACTGGAAGTGCAGGCAAACTTTTTACAGGAAAATATTCTGCGGATTGATACATTGATAGAGCTAACCAGGATAAAATTCAAAGAAGGTGCAGGTATAAAAATAGAAGTAAATCGTGTAGAAGTGACCGGCAACCGGATGAAGGGCGAATTAGCAGATGTCAGGAACAGTTTTTCTGAAGCATTGCTTGCGCTGCAATTCCAGATGAATTACCTGGAAAAGGATAGCATAATTCTAACAGACGTGTTTTCAGTTCCGCAAATTGTAGGCGCCACGGAACCGATAATGAGTGATCTTTTATTGGGTAACCCCGCAAAAAGAATAGAGAGCCAGATCCTGCAAACACAAATTGCGATGGCCGATGAATCGATCAAACTGGAACGGGCAAGAAAACAAGTAAGTATAGGTGCTGACGGATCTCTTGGTTTTACCCCGGCGGCTAATAGTGTGGGAAAAATGTTCCAGGGGGAAAGATGGAAGCCTTATTCTTATGTTGGAGTTAATTTCATAGTGCCCATCTTTAATGGAATGGATGTTAATAGGGCTGTTGAGCAAAAAAAGTTGCAAGCATCACAGGCACGAAATTATTTTGATCAGTTTACCAACCAGTTTGAAAATGAAAGACAAACTGTATATTTCCAGATAAAAAAGGCAAAAGAAAAATTTCTCTTTGCGCAGACGAATCTGGGCCTGGCAGAAAACAATATTTATTTGCTCCAGGAAGCTTTTGTAAATGGTGTGGCTGACAGCCAGGACCTGATACTCGGCGAAAACGATCTTTATGAAAACCAGGCCCGCTATTATAACGAGCTATTACAATTAATATTAAGCCAGGTGGAGGGACAGCAGGTAGCTGGTTCATATAATAGAATGGCGGGCTTATCAAATTAAAAAAACAGCAAGGAAATAAATATGATATCATATTCTTTAAAAAATCAGGCAGC
>DASVAM010000536.1:0-9705 GCA_036376375.1 Chitinophagaceae bacterium | reverse complement strand
TGGCGGCCACGAATGACCGCCTTTGGCCTTCATCAAATTCAAATCATTGATTTTACTCTTTGCCGATTCATTCAACCTGCAAAGGCTTCAGTCATTCTTAATTCTGTCCAACGGATCGGGGCATGACACCCCGGTAACATTCACTTTTGAGCCACGTTCTTCCAACACCTGCCTGCCGGCAGGCAGGTTGGGTTTGGCGCAATTCTATGGCGGTCGTTAGAAAATATTTTCTCATCAAAGTTTTAATTCGGAAATTCATTCTGAAAATATTTTCCAGGGTGTCAGACGCAGTTTTATGGCTTTACTCGTCTCGCCTTAGGCGAGACGACCGCCATAAAACTGCACCAAGCCCCGATCAGTTGGCTGTAATTATAAATCCTAATTTCAAAAGATCATGAATTTATCATTTAATATTTCCGACAAATTGAGTTTATTAAACAAGACGTTTTACTTCTTCAAAAAACATTTCGTGAAAATACTGGGGCTTGGACTTATTGCAGCATTAGGAAGAGTTATTCAACTTGGAGGGTTTGGACAAATACCTACATGGATGAATATTGTCTTAGAAGTAGTAATTGAATCAGCCCGGCTATTACTATTCTTGTATGTGTTAGGTTTAGCAAACATAAAAAAAGGGGTTTTACGAATTAAGCATTTATTGACACACAAAGACAATCGTAAAAAGCTTATGACTATTGCAACTCAGAAATTAAAGAAAGAATGGATTTCAGTTTCTTTAAACATAATTGGTTTTTTACTAGTCGCATGGGCCATAAATTATTTAATTGATTTATTAGCATATCAGACATGTCTTTACCTCACTTTAAAAAAAGACGGAATCTTGGCGGAAGCTTCATCAGAATGGACAATATTGTTGTTTTTCAAAAACTTGACAGTAATTCCATTGACATTAATTTTTGACACTCTATTACTTCTTTGGTTATCAAACAAGTTATCGAATTATAAAAAAATCAGCATGGTGTAAAAATAACTACAGCCAACATGGAGTTTTCTGAATTCTATGGTTCATCCAAATATCTAAGCTGCTATTTTTCCATATTCTTTTTTAAATTCTTCATTTCTTTTCACCACTGAAAAGATCCGGCAGATCAGTTTGAACCGAACCGCATTCAATACACTCATTGGATTTTTACCTTCTGCAATCCGGGCTGGACGAATAAAGCCCAGCAACAGAATATAACATCAACTGTATTAACTTTACTCAGCAGCGGTTCGGGCTGACGAATCACAGAATATCAGCACAGCAGAAAGCCCTGAACGTTTTCCGAAAAGATTTTCGCTCGTCTTCAGTTGAGTGATCGCGTGCCGGGTTATCAATTTTTATCGCGGGGTCTTAAATTACCCTCTGCTTAATGGCAAAAACAAAATAACTTTATGAACACGATGTGAGTTGTGCAAGAAGCACTAAATCTTGTAGCACATAAAACTCAAGAGATGAACCGATATTTACTAATAACAATCCTCCTTTCCATCGTTGGTTGCTCCGAACCTGTAAAATATGACCTAGTGATTCAAAATGTCGGTCTTTTTGATGGACATCAGGATAAGGGGACGGTGAATATTGCCTTCAACAGCGATAGAGTCGCTGCCATTACCACTGGGGAACTAATTGGTGATTCCCTTATTGATGGAACGGGTAAATATGTGATTCCCGGACTGGTCAATGCTCATGTACATGTTTCCTCTATAGAGGATTTGCAAGCGGGTTATCCTTTAGGTATCCTGACAATTATGAATATGCACACAGGGGTGGAGGACAGGGAACTTGAATGGAAACAAATCTCAAAAGATACAGCTGGTTTTTCCACACTTTACGGTTCAGGTCATGCCGCCACTGTTCCTGGTGGGCATCCCAATCAGTTTAGCCGGGATATGGAAACAATTAATGACTCCATTACAATTGAGGATTGGGTAGATCATCGAATAGCAAAGAAAGTGGATTATATTAAAATCGTACGTGAACATCACGAATGGATGGGCCATCCGGCACTTCCAACATTAAGCTACGAACAGATACAGAAAATTACAGAATACGTCCATAGCAAAGGGTACAAGGTAGTAGTACATGCAAATACGGTTGAAGAAATGGTAAAGATTGCCGCGTTCAAGCCAGATGGATTCGTCCACATGCTGGAGTACAAAGAAGATTATCCCGTTGCTGAAAATTATTACAAGGCCCTGAAAGAAAGTGGTGCATTTGTTGTAACTGCTGGAGGAATAGCATTAAAACCAATGGATGCGGCTCCACCTTTTGTTCAACAATGGGTTAGCAAGAATCTACTTGATAGAGACCAGCGTGCCGAAATAATTAAAAATATGCATGAACACGGAATTATGATTGTCGCGGGGACAGATGCACAAGAAGGACAAATGGACTTTAGCTCGGATTATTATTTAGAATTAAACTTGTATAAAATGGCTGGCCTGCCCAATGTCGAAATCCTAAAAGCTGCCACTGGAAATGCGGCCAGAGCATTTAATTTGCCTATCGGAGAATTGCAAGTTGGGAGCAAAGCGAATATGATTCTTCTTAAAGATAGCCCTTTGAAGGACATTGAAAATCTTAAGAAGGTTGAACGAGTATGGAAAAACGGTAAAACAAAATAATACGTGCTACAGCATTCGGTCCGACTATGCAGCAAGCCGTCAGGTTGTTCATTCGGTATTCATTCTAAAAACAAACTTCTATGAAAAAAGGGGTTTTGATATGTCTTTTACTTTTACCTTTCTCTCTTATGGCACAAACAAGCAAAACGGTTACTGAAAACTTTTTACAATCCTTTGTTGATGCATTTAATGCGCATGATATTAACAGGATATTGTCGCACATGACAGATGATTGTGTGTTCGAAGCTTCTGCCGGACCGGCTGCCAATGGTGAAAAATTTATGGGCCGGGAGCAAGTTGGGAAAGCATTTGAAAATGTATTTGCAACCTTCCCCGATGCCCGATGGAGCAATCCCCGGCACTTCATTTTTGGGGACAGGGGGTTGTCCGAGTGGATCTTTACGGGAACCAGAAAGGACGGTACCCGGGTTGAAGTCACCGGTTGCGACTTGTTTACTTTCAAGGATGGAAAAATCTCTATTAAGAATTCATATAGAAAGAATCGTCTGCCAATAAAATAAGGAAAACAGCTACTATTGAATATTGATAACTATATAAGGTATAAAAAGTAAATAAAGATGCAGGTGATTAATTCTTTCTTCCAATAACTTCTTTCATGATCATCGAGTCCAGCGTTTGGGTTCTTGTGGCGGGATCGAGAAAGCTTTTTTTCAATCGTGTGATCTCATAATCTGGTACCGAAAAAGTTTTTCCAAACACAAGCCCCAAAGAATCTACTTCCGGCTGTTGTGACTTTTCATAAATGAGCCAAAAATTTTTACCGGTTTGTTTTGATGAATCGCTGTACACCTGCCTGTTAGAAGCCGAATAAAAATTATAAGTGGAGCTAAATGTGTTCGTCCAGAAGTAAACATCTTTTGGATCTACAACGCCTCTTGTTTTATCTGCCAGCGGTTTTCCACCCTGGTAGGTTAATAGCTGCGGATAAAAATTTGTATTTAATAAAAAGAAGAACAATCCGATGGTTGCCACTGAAACGGTTATTGATCTTTGTATTTGAGAATACATTTTACTCAATAAAAAATAGAAAACCACGCTAAGAAAAAAGATCAACCCGATAAGCACCCAGGAATTTTTAACGGGAAAGGCCCAGGCATTCACCAAAGCGGCAGCAGCAAGGAGCGGCAGCGAAGCAATCAACTGAATTATATAAAATGCTCTTCTCCATTTTTCATGGCCCCATTTTGATACAAATAAATGCGCCACGATCAAGGCGGTTGCCGGCGCAAGGATCGGCATGTAATGAGGCAGTTTGAAATTTGAAAAATTAATTAAAGCAGCCAGCATTACAAAAACACCGGTGCTTAACCATTCGGTCTTAGCATCAAAAAAATTCTTTAAACGAATTACAACACCCACCAGCGCCACAAAACACCAGGGGGCAAATGTCCAGAGGAAAGTATGCAGAAAAAAGAAATGATCCTGTTGCCCGACTTTGCCAAACCGCTCATGACCAGAAATGCGATCAAAACTATGGCTCCATAGAATATATTTTACGCCATCTACTCCCTTCATTCCCTGCGAAATTTTCTCCGGGTGCAGGTTGAATTGTAAATAGTAACAATAGACAACGGGAGAAACAAATATTGCAAAAAAGAAAATTACAATTAGCCAACGCCAGTCAAACAGCAGTTTCCAGTCTTTCTTATATAAAATGTAAAAGAAGATACCGGCGACCGGTGTTACCAGGCCAACATGTCCCTTGGTACAAAAACCAATTGCCAATCCCAGCGCGGCACCAATCAGAAAAATAAATCTCCGTTGATGAACAAAGGCGATAAGCTGCCATGTGGCGAATGCAATGGCGGCAGTAAGGATCGCATCCATGCGAACATCATTGTTGGCCAGCATATAACAAAAAGAAGATGCGGCAATCAATGAAGCCAGCTTTCCAATTTCATGATCATATAATTCTTTTCCCAGCCGAAAAATGGAATAAGTGCCAAGAATCGTGAAAAGAAAAGAGGGAAACCGGTAAGCAAAAGAAGTGACACCGAATATATGATAGCTTAAGGCCGATGTCCAGAAAAGAAAGTGCGGCTTATCTATATAATCCCCCCGATGATCAAAGAGGGTGACATAATCGCCTGTCAGATACATTCGTAACGCAATGTTGGCATGATGGCCTGAATCATTATCCATCAACGGAACAAATAGCCCGGCGATATAAACCAATCCCAACAAAGAGAAAAGGAAAAAATAGGTGCGGTTGGAAAGGAGAGGGGAATTCAATGAAAAAATTTATGCAAAGTAAACAAACCGGGGCCAGATTTATGAATGGAGCAGCAATTACAGATCCAACAATTAACTTGTATAAAATTTAACTGAAATGAAAAAGACATTGATGCTCCCGGCGATCATTTTGTTTTGCCTGGTCGCAAAGGCAACAATTTCTGATAGTATTCCGGCAGATCCAAAGGATGTTTCATCATCCGAAGCGATCGTTGCAGCCGTATACGATGTGATCAGCGGGCCAGCCGGACAAAAGAGAAACTGGAACAGGATGCGGACATTATTTGTACCCGATGCAAGAATGATCCCGACCGGCAAGCGACAAACGGGAGAAATAACGAGAAGAACACTAACGGTAGAAGATTATATTACTAACTCCGGACCCCATTTGGAAAAAGACGGATTTTTTGAAACCGAGATCGGAAAAAAGACCGAACAATTTGGGAACATTGTGCATGTGTTCAGCACCTATGAAAGCAAAAGAACGCTGAAAGACGAGAAACCATTTATGCGGGGAATAAACAGTATTCAGCTTTGGTTTGATGGACAACGGTGGTGGGTGATCACTATTTTTTGGCAGAGCGAAAGCCCGGATACACCCATCCCGGAAAAATACATAACGCCGAAAAGTTAGATGGAGGATAACAAATTTTTTACCTTATCGCGGACCAGGTCTCTTACTTTGTTGAATTCTGCCGGCGCCATATTTTTCGGATCCGGTATTTCCCATTCAATAAATTTTTTTGCGGGCATCCAGGGACAGGCATCGCCACAGCCCATCGTCACAACGGCGTCAAACGGGGCAAATTGTTCTACCTCTTTCAAAGATTTACTTTCGTGTTTGCATAGGTCATACCCAAGCTCTTTCATTGCAGCAATCGCTTTTGGATTTACAATACCAGACGGCTTCGAGCCGGCGCTGTAGGCTTCCACATTTTCGCCGCCAAGTATTTTTGCAAAAGCCTGGCTCATTTGTGAACGATTACTGTTCTCAACACAGACAAATAACAGTTTCTTTTTCATATGTATAAAATTAAAGACTCCGGGATTAACGGAGTCTTTAGCGAGAGATCAGTCAACCATTGCACCCGTGCAACAGCCGCTTCCACATCCGCAACCAGGGTCTTTCATTTGCTTTTTCATGACTATTTGTTTTGTGGTTAAAAAATAAAAAACTAGAATCCTTTTTGCACTCTTGCTAATCTTATCTCTTCTCTGGCAGCATCAAATTCTTTTTTGAATTTTTCATTCATCATCAATTTTTTTACCAGCTGCCAGGCAAGCAAACGGCCACTTTCTGAATCACTTGGATAGTGCACGCCGATTATTTCTCTTGAATGAGCCATGTCAAAGGCATCTTTTAAGAAAAATGAACTGAAATCAGGAAGAAGCTCCGAGTATAAATAGGCGTTCACATAAGAGTTGGTGGCATGACCACTGGGATAAGCGGCCCAATTTGTTTCTTCAAGATTTTGCAGCGCCTTGTCCAATTTATAAGGGCGAATACGAATGAAATAATTTTTATACTTCCAAATAAGATATTCAGCATCCTTCCAGACATTCGCGGCAAGGGCTGCCGTCAATGGCAATGAATCTGCGTTGAACCAGGTGCCAATGCTTCTTCCGATATGAAAAAGATTGCGCCGAAATTTTTTGTAATCAGCATCGCCGGGTTGGACGGAGGTTCTGTAATAGACCCCGGCATAATACATGGACGCTCTTACGTCTTCTTCGCTTCTTTGTTTCTGAAGTTGTAAAAGATAATCTAACTCAGCCCGGGTTTGCGGGGAGCTATTGGCGGGAAAATCCGGAATAAAAAACTTTTCAGAAGTGCTTAAATAGTAGGGTGTTCTTTTTCTTCCGTTCCCGGTTAATTCTCCCGGCTGACAGGAGGCAGGATCACATTTTGATGCAGGAGCCTTTGTCTTTTCTATGGAGGGTCCGCTGCTTCTTTCTATATGTTCAACCCTTGTTTCACCCGGGGCAAGGATAAAATGGAGTGTATCAAATGTCTCCATCCCCCTTGTCGGCTTTGCACTAAAAGCGGATAATTTTTTGTAATGACCCCAGGCGGGGGGTGCTTGTCTTGTACTTTGCGACAACACGACCAGTGTTGCAAACAACAGCAGTTGTAAAAAAATTATTTTTTTCATGGCTATAGTTTTCGTTTCAAAAATATTATTAACAACATCCGCTACCGGGCTCACAGCAATTTCTTTCATCCTTTGCTGGCTTGTCAGCATATACGGTGATACTGGCAATTCTTACATTACTCTTTTTATATTCTTCTATCTCTTCTACATTTAAGTACTCAGCAAGTATTTCATCGGGGATCACAATTGTCTTGTCTTTTTGTAAGGTAATGTTTGTAAAACCCGCTCCTTCGATGATGCTGAGATATTCGCTTTTTTGTATGGCGCCGGAAACACATCCCGCATAGAGTTCGGCGACCTCTTTCCATTTAGCGGGGAGCTCACCCTCAATTACGATATCGGAGATCGAAAAATGACCACCGGGTTTTAAGACACGATATATTTCACTAAATACTTTATGCTTGTTTGGAACAAGATTCAACACGCAGTTGCTGACAATAACATCGACCTTGTTGCTGAATAGGGGCATGCTGTCAATATCCCCCTGCCGGAATTCGACATTTTTATATCCAAGCTTTGTGGCATTTGCTTTTGCAAGCTCGATCATTTTTTCTGTGAGGTCAATACCGATCACCCGACCCCTTTCGCCTACAATTTTTCTGGCGATAAAGGCATCATTGCCGGCACCGCTGCCAAGATCGACCACAACATCACCTTCTTTGATTTTAGCAAACTCTGTTGGCAAACCACACCCAAGCCCGAGGTCGGCATCGGGATTGTAGCCATCAATGTTTTTGTACTCGTCAGACATGATGCTGTAAACTTCATGACAGCTCGTGGTAGCGCCACAACAGGATGAATAATTCTTTTGGGCTGGCTGACTGGCAATCTCTGTATATTTTTCTTTTACCAGTTCTTTGATCGTTGTTTCATTTTTCATGACTATACTTTTTAGTTTGAGGAATTAATTTAACAGCATTTAGCATTTGTGGTTTTTAGTTTTTGAAATAAAAAACTAAACTCCGAATTGAATTTTTCAAAAGCTTTCCAGTTGATGCAATAACAACTCCGCGGACCATCGATGGTTCCGTCGATCAGGCCGGCATTTTTTAATTCTTTCAAATGCTGGCTTACTGTGCTCTGGGCAAGCGGTAATACATCAACGATGTCACCACATATACATTCATTCTTTTGGGCAAGCACTTTTAGTATTGCGATCCTGGCAGGATGTGCCAGGGCTTTGGCAAACGATGCGAGGTCCTGCTCTTTTTGTGAAAATTCTTCTTTTTTATGAATGGCCATTATTGAGGATTTATTTTTTTAAAACTGCAGAATAAAAAATGCTGGATCTTGTGTGTGGGTGTTATGTGGTCCGTGGTTATGCATTTTATTTTATCAAACCACTTTTTTAGAATGGATGAAAGCGTTTGTTCGCTATATTGTTTGACAGGGAGACCGCTGCATTTTTCGGGTCCGGTGGTTGAAAAAGTTCCGATTACCATTTTCCCTTTTTCTTCAATATGCTTTTCTGCAATTTCTAAATAGGCCTTTACCTGTTTGCTGGTAGTTAGAAAATGAAAGGTAGCGCGGTCGTGCCAGCAATCATATTTTTTGTCGGAAGAGAATTCCAGGATATCAGAAACCACCCAGGTTATTTTGTCAGCATCTTTTCCCAGCCTTTTTTTCGCCCGGGTGATCGCTTCATTGGAAATATCGAGTACGGTTAGGTCTTCGTAGCCCAATTTCAACAGATGATCGGCCAAAAGACTATCCCCGCCGCCTACGTCGATGATCGCCGCATTTTTATGAATTCCAAGTTCAGCGATAAATCCAAGAGAGGTTTGCGGAGCCGGTTGGTACCAGCTTACTTCAGACAATTTTTTAGTTGTATAAACATTTTCCCAATGTGCCTTCACATCCATTTCTTTATCCTTTATCGCAAATATACGATTAAGAGATTTGAATTTCCAAATATTATTTGAAATATTTTTTTTTATCGTCGGGCAACTGACTTCTTTTGAACAGCGAGATGATCACGCCGCTGGCAATAATGCAAAAGATCCCGGCCCAGCTCATCAGGTCAGGGAAAGCATCGCCCAACAACATTCCAATAAAAACAGAATAGATGATATTAGAATAACCAAATACGGATACAATGCCTGCTTTATCAGCCCCATAAGCCTTTGTAACAAAGTATTGACCAAATAAAGCTGCGATTCCCATGAATAAAACTATGAACCAATCTTTTCCCGATGGTAGCTTCCAGTCAATAATAAAAATACCATCCGCAGGAACGGCAAATGAGTAATGTATTAACAACGAAACAAGGGGCAGCAAGACGCCGGCAACCAAAAAAGATAGTACGATAACTCTTGAATCATAATACGCCGCTAGTCTTCCCAGTGTGATATAAGCGATAGCAGAAATGATACCGGAGGCCAGGCCTGTGGCATGATAATACCACGGAAAATGCATGACGGGCTTATAGATAAGTAGCATTCCTGTAAAACCAAGTATCACCGCGAACAAAACTCTTCTTCCGTGATACTCTCCAAAGAAAATAAACGAAAATATCGCTATGAACAGTGCGGAAGTAAGATTATAACTCATGGCAGTACCCAAAGGGAGATGAAGTATGCAGTATAATAAAGTATATAAAGCGAGGGCTCCCATTAATCCACGAAAAGCAAGTCGTAAGAATTTACCACCTTGTTGAACCGGAGGTTTAATC
>DASVAM010000535.1:0-3817 GCA_036376375.1 Chitinophagaceae bacterium | reverse complement strand
CATTAACGGGACAGAAGTAATAATTTTAATAACCATATCCTTAAATAAACGATCCTTTGAAAGTAATTATTGGACGCTTAATAATTAAGAGTAGCATATTATATAAAACGCCATCGCCAGTATTTCTGCTGGTGATGGCGCTTTTTCTATTAATAAATCAGTCTCATGGTCAGGATCAAAAACCTCCGGCCGATTCCACGGCCAAAAAGATTTATCCCGATGGCACTACCGGATTAATTCTTGAAGTTGGTCCTGATGATTACCTGAAAAAAGAAAAAAAACCACCAAATGAATTTGAAGGAACTTATTCAACGTTCAGGATTGGCCTCGGCTATATAGCTGACGCGGCAACTTACCGTCAGAATGCAGCATTCAAAAAGCAAATGGATTCAGCTGGTTTAGCTTTTGATTCAAAAATTGAAACACGGGACTTCCGGATTTTTGCCAGCGGAATAATTAAAACAAAAAGAACCCTCGCATGGAAGGGCGGTTTCATGTATGATGGTGATAAAAAGGTATGGTTGTTACGTGAAACGGGACTCACCATTGGAGTGCCTGAATTGTTTGGACATGTTTTTATCGGCCGTACAAAAGAAGGGTATTCAATGGTGAAAGTAATGAATGGTCATTCTCCATGGACAGCGGAAAGGCAAATGGCGCTGGATGTTATTCCGATCTTAGCAGATGGTGTTAAATATTTTGGTTACGAACCAAAATCGAGAGTATTCTGGAATCTTGCTTATTTTAATGATATCCTTTCAAAAGGCCAGTCCTTCTCAACATATCAATGGCAATATGACGCAAGGGTCGGCTGGATGCCTATTTATGATAAAGAAAAGAACAGTGTGCTGCATATAGCCGCCAATCTTCGTTATGGTAAACCCTTAGATGGAAAAATAATATTGAGATCGAGACCTGAGTCCAATCCTGCTCCTCAAATAATAAACACAGGCACGTTTGCCGCCGATCACTCGACGCATGTTGGAGGAGAGGTCTATTATAATAAGGGACGCCTGTTATTGGGATCAGAAGTTATGGCACATAGATTCAATGCAAGCAATGCTGAGGATCATAGTTTTTTTGGAGGCGATATCTTTGTTACCTATATATTTACTAAGACAAAACGTCCTTATAATACTATGGGAAGCATTTTTGGGTTTATCCCGGTTGAGAAATCTGTATTTAAGGGAGGTTGGGGCGAATGGGAAGCGGTTCTTAGATTTTCTTCCTTGAACCTCGAAGATGGATCCATACACGGAGGTAAATTCTGGCGCATAACCCCTATGGTCAATTGGTACATGTCTAAATTTGTGCGGACAGAATTTATTTATGGTTATGGTGTTCTTGAGCGGTATGATATGAAAGGAGCTGTTCAAATATTCCAGGCCCGCCTCCAAATAACCATAAATTAGCATGGGAGAAACGAGGGATTGATCACACACTAAAATCAACTCATATGATCTTCTTACAACTCGCCATTTTATTAATCTGCATTTTTATTGGAGCCAGGATGTCGGGAATTGGACTAGGGGTAATGGGAATGATCGGTTTGCTGATCCTGCTCTTTGCCTTTAAGATGCAACCTTCCGATCCACCTCTTGAAGTAATGTTGATCATCTTAAGTGTAGTAACAGCCGCCGCCGCATTGCAGGCTGCAGGTGGTATGGATTATCTCGTGAATCTCGCGGGGAAATTGCTCCGAAGCAAGCCCGGGCAGATCACTTTTCTTGGACCGCTTGTAACTTATTTCTTTACACTTTTTGCAGGTACAGCACATATATCTTATTCTATCATGCCGATCATCGCGGAAGTGGCGATTAAAAAGAGAATTCGCCCCGAGAGAGCATTAAGCATGAGTGTTACTGCTGCACATATGGGGATTACGGCAAGCCCGGTATCTGCAGCATCTGCAGCTTTGTTAACGGTGCTGGCACCAGCAGGAATTAAACTTGCAGATATTCTTCTCATTTGTATTCCTTCAACTATTATAGGTGTGATCGTGGGAATTTTATTTGTTTGGAAAAGAGGAAAAGAACTGGATAAAGATCCTGAGTTCTTAGAAAGAATGAAAGATCCTGCATTTGCAAAGAATCTTGATGATTCAAAAGACACTGTTCTTGCTCTTAAAGTAGGCGCCACAAGATCAGTTGCAATTTTTGCATTAGCAGTACTTGCCGTAGTGTTAATTGGATCTTTCCCCGCGCTGTTGCCGTCATTTGCAGGTGAAGGATTTCAGCCAAACTTTGCAGTGAATGCGGCCGGGCAGGTACAAATTCCATCGATGATCATGATGATCATGCTGGCTGCTGCTGGTTTTATTATTCTTTTCTGTAAAACAACTGCGGCGCAAGTAACCAAAGCGAGTTTATTTGCTTCTGCGGGGCAAGCGACCATTGCAGTATTTGGCGTGGTATGGATGAGCAGCACGTTCATGAATCATAATGCAGCTGTGATAGAAAGTACCCTGGGTAATTTGGTCACCTCCTATCCATGGGCATTTGCAATTGCTTTGTTCACGTTGAGTATATTACTGTTCAGCCAGGCTGCAACAACAAAGGCTTTGATGCCGCTGGGCCTGACACTTGGTTTACCACCTGCTTATCTTGTTGGAATTTTTCCTTCAGTGAACGGTCACTTTTTTGTTCCGGGTTATCCAACATTGTTAACCGCTATTCAATTTGATCGTACAGGAACTACCCGTATCGGGAAGTATGTCCTCAATCATAGTTTCATGTTACCCGGTATTGTAACAACAGTAGCAGCTACGATAGCCGGGGTGCTTTTGCAATATGTTTTATTATGATATATGAAGAAGTATGGATCACTTTAGAGTAGCGGCGATACAAGTCTTGCAGTTTTTTCCAGAAACTGCCTGGTGATGGATCTGTTTGACCATTCAGTTACATCAAGCAGGTTCGCATCTTTTATATCTGAATAAAATGTATTGGCGAGAGAGGTCCCAAGTTCATCGTCGTAAACAATGGCATTCACCTCAAAATTCAGGTCAAAGCTTCGCAGGTCCATATTGGCCGTTCCTACTACTGCAATTTTTCTATCCACCACCAGTGTTTTTGCATGTACAAAACCATCCTGGTAAAAAAATATTTTAACACCTGCGGCTAACAGGTCGGCGTAATAAGAACTGGCGGCTAATGCCACTAATCTTGAATCGGATTTTTCGGGTACTAATAACTGAACAGAAACGCCGGCCAGTGCGGCAACAATTAGTGCATCCATTAAACTTTGATCAGGTATGAAATAAGGAGTCGTAATCAGTATTTCATTCTGTGCCTGGTAAATGGCATATAATAGCGTGTAAAGAATTGTTGGATTGACCGAGTCCGGCCCGCTGGCTGCAATTTGAACTAATTTATTGCCGGGAAAATTGAAGCGGGGTTCATCGGGAAAATAATGCTTAATATTTTCCAATGCTTTTCCGGCACAAAAATTCCAGTCACTGATAAATAAATATTGCAAATAATATACACCCGGTCCTTCGATCATTAAATGTGTATCACGCCAATATAGTTTATTGGTAACTGTTGGATCATTGATGTATTTATCACTCACATTAATCCCGCCTACAAAAGCTTTTGTCCCGTCAACGATGATGATCTTGCGGTGGTTTCTGTAATTCATGTGGTTGACCATTCTGAAAAAGGAGATCTTGTAAAATGGATGAGTTTCAACTCCCGCATTTCTTAATCTTACTGCTATGTTTTTGCGGATCCCTTTACTTCCAAAATCATCATAGATAAATCTGACAGTTACTCCCTGCTTTGCCTTTCTTATCAATATTTCTTCAATTGTCTTTCCG
>DASVAM010000533.1:0-2741 GCA_036376375.1 Chitinophagaceae bacterium | reverse complement strand
GCTTTGCTTTTGTTTTTCACTCACCGCATAAAAAGCATTATTGATCAAATTCAAAACAACTCTTCCTATATCCTGCGGAATGATATTTATTTTCCCAATGCTATTGTCAAGTTCAGTTTTTGTTGTTGCATTAAATGTTTTGTCTTTTGCCCGAAGGCCATGATATGCCAATCTCAAATATTCATCACATAAAGCATTAATATCGATTAGCTCTTTTACACCGCTGCTGGTTCTTGAGTGTTGCAGCATTCCTTTTACAATGGCATCAGCCCTTTTACCATGATGATTTATTTTTTCAAGGTTTTGTTCAATATCATTTATTAAATCTTGTACTTCCCCCTCTTCATTTATTAATTTTTCATTTTTAACCTGCCGGGCGGACAGGCAGGTTCTCAATTCGTTAATCAACTCTTTATTTACTTCAGAAAAGTTGTTAACGAAGTTCAATGGATTTTGTATTTCATGGGCAATACCTGCCGTCAATTCTCCAAGACTTGCCATCTTTTCTGATTGGATGAGTTGCGACTGTGCATCCTTAAGTTGTTGAATTGTTTTGTTTAGCTCTTTATTTTTCAGTTGGAGTTCCGTAGTTCTTTCTGCAACCAGCTTTTCCAGTTCATCTGCTTTTCTTTTCCATTCCTCTATTCCAAATGAATCTGACTCACTTTCTACATTCTCCGGTTTTGAAGCGTGAAAATGCAATATTTTCCAGGCAGCATTTAAAAATTTATATACAGTTGTAAATCGAAAAGGGATCTCAATTTTTTCATGATTTACTTCGAGGAATAGTGTTATGTTTTCAACAATTATGGCATAATCTGAATCCGGAGAGTAATATCGATACAGTTCTTTTTTCTGATAGCTCATATTCATCCCCTCTGCCTGCTCTTTTTGCCGGCTGACCATCCCCCGAACTTCTTCAATTGTAAAGTAAATTTCATCCTGAGCGGTGCCGATAGCCATTATCTCCTTTGCCAGCATATTATCTAAAAGACCCAGGTCATTTAATGCTCCAAACCCGAGATCATTAAGCAGGGTATTGGTTTCATTTAACAGCTGTTCTTTTTGTTTCATACCGCTCTTTCTAAATGTGTAACCGAATTATTTTTTTGCGAAGGCCGGATTCGTCAGGTGCATTTTTTCTTCCAGCAAGTGATCCGCGAATTCAATTTCTTCCAGCTGATGAGCGTAAACTTTTGTCCTCATAAACTGAAGCATTAGTAACACAACGCAAACGATGACCGCAAACGCAAGTATGGTGATCTCCCATCCATAAGCTTCCCTGATGGGGGCAATCAGTTTCGGACCGGCCGCAAAACCGAAATTAGTGATAGCCATGTAAACGGTGAATTGCGTGGCGGATACTTTTTTCCAGCAGAATTTCATGGCCATCGAGAGCAAACCAATGGTGGAGAAACAATAAAGTGTTGTATAAGCAAAGATGAAGGCTGTTGTGAAATGTGAATTCAGCCAGTGAACTTCGTAGTAAGCCATGCCCCCCGTCAGAAGTATCAACATCAAATAATAAATGCTCAGCATCCGGACCCTGCCGAAATGGTCCAGGAGGTATCCGCCTATGAACATCCCCATCAATCCTCCAAATAAAGAGGCAGCTGAATAGACCTGTGAATATTCCTGGTCGGTCCAGTTAAGTTTTTGTACAGTAAAGATTGGTATGAGAGTATTCATAAAGTTATAAGCCGCTCCCATTACAAACAAAAGCACCATTAATAATATACTGTATGGAAGTGTCATTACATGCCAAAGGGATTTAAAGATTTCTTTCCAACTGTCCAGGTGGTGCTCTTCCGCATCAGGTGATGATTTTCCGTGCATCATTGGAAGGAATTTTTCTCCTGGTCTTTCCCTGATGAGCAAGGGTACTAAAAAGATAATGCTCACTGCCACTGCGAGTGTTAACAATGCAGCTGAAAATCCTATTTGATTAAGCACCCATGAACCTGCTGCAAGTGAGGAAGACACACCCAGCGTTTTTGAACCCCACATCAACCCGTTTGCTCTTGCCTGTTCTTCTTTTGGTAAAATATCAATGGCCATGGCATCTGTTGCCACATCCTGGAAGGCAGAAAAAAAACTTACTATTACACCAGCAACCATCATCTGGCCCATATGATCAAGAGGATCAATGATAGATGCCATTCCAATGAAGCTCAGGATAATTCCGATTTGTCCAAAGAGAACCCATGGCCTTCTTCTTCCCATTGGCAGGTAGGTATAGCGGTCGATGAATGGGCCCATTATAAATTTGAAGCTCCATGGTATGATAAGCACGCCAACAAATGAACCAATTTCGGCTGGCGTTTTACCATTCATGGCCATCCATGCGGGTAAGCCGAAATATAGGATGCCATCAGGAATTCCCTGTGCAAAATACAGGGCTGAGAAACTGAAATACCGAAGCGGCTTGTGTTTAGATAGGGTTGGCAGATGAGGATGAAAGAAATTTTTCATGTAAGTTTATTTTATTGGTTCGTTAGAGTGGCTTTCATTTATGTTTGAAATTATCTTTTTATACCGGTAACAAAATAATAAACTCGCTCCCCTCGCCTTCTTTTGTCTCCACTTTCAATTCCCCGCCGTGCCCTTTCGTAACTATATCATATGCCAAACTTAATCCTAATCCTGTTCCTTGTCCAGTTGGCTTTGTTGTAAAAAAGGGTTGAAATACCTTGTCTAATATTTTTTGTGGAATACCATTGCCATTATCCTTAACCTTAATC
>DASVAM010000530.1:0-6138 GCA_036376375.1 Chitinophagaceae bacterium | reverse complement strand
TTCTGGATCTATTGGTTTGGCGTTATCGTGTTTGGTGTAAGTTTTCTTTTCCAGCTTGTGGTATTATTGGTCCGGGCTTATCGCAATCCCGTTATTATTGATGGACGATACCGCATCGTAGAAGTAAGCGGTGATAAAGCGCCCTGTTCTTTTGGCAATAACATTTTTATCAACCCGGAAAAATATGAATGGGAAACTTATAACCAGATCATCGAGCATGAAAAGGTTCATATTCGCCAGCGCCATACGCTGGACATCATCATTGCCGAATTGTTATTGATCTTTCAATGGTTCAATCCCTTTGCCTGGATCTATCGCCGCGAGATCGAAAGCAATCTTGAATTCTTAACCGATGATCAATTGATGCAACAGAAAATTGATAAGCAGCGTTACCAAATGAGTTTAGTAAAGGTATCCGCACCGCATTTACCACTGAGTTTAACGACTAACTATAACCAATCAATTCTTAAAAAACGTATAGCCATGATGAACAAAAAAAGATCAAACCTGCACACGGCGTGGAAATATTTTTTCCTGCTGCCCGTATTTGCATTCTTAGCCTGCTTGCTGAATGAGCCGGTCGCAATCGGTCAAACGTCAAACGTGATAAGTGAAAAAAATCAAAACCCCAATAAGAATCAGAAGAACCATGGAATGGAATCCGAAGGTTACTGGTTCGCCGTGATCAAAGGTGACCATGTACATATCCGCTTTAGTGATGAAAAGCTGGACAGCGAAGATGATTACAAGTCAAAGCATTCTTACAGCGGAGAGGATTTCAAATTATCAGAATTGGGAACATTGCCAAAAGGAACGTCCGGCACATTCAACATCAACCGGGAAGCCGGTAAAATGGAAATGACAGGAAGATTTGAAGGAAATACCGGGATGGGCACTTATAAGTTCACTGCTGATAAAGGTTATGTTGATTATATGAATAAAGAGCTGAAAGAAACACTCGACGAAGAGGAACAGCTCGCTTTTTTCTTTATCAATATCAAAAAAGAATTTTTATCGATGCTGCGCAGTGAGGGATATAAAGATATCACCAAAGAGGATCTTATCCCGGTGGCGGCATTAGGGATCGATAAAGCTTATATTTCTTCCATCCGCAATGCTGGTTTTAAGGAAGTATCGCTGGAAGAATTGGTTCCGCTAAAAGCATTGGGTATCGATTCAAAATATATTGCCGAGATCCGCAGCGCTGGCTATAAAGACATCAGCTCTGATCAGCTTGTTTCATTTAAAGCACAGGGAATCGATAGAAAATATATCGAATCCGTTCGGCAAATGAAAGGTGACAAGGGTGATAAAGGTGATAAGGGTGGTAAAGATGACGACCCCGATGATATTGTCAGCTTTAAAGCAATGAACATTACTCCTGAGTACGTAAATTCTTTTAAAGCGATTGGTATGACCAATGTTCCGCATGATCAATTGGTAGCTTTTAAAGCAGTCGGCGTCACTCCGGAATATATAAAGGGTTGGTATGATAAAGGATTTAAAGATATCAATCCCGAAGATTTCGTTGGTATGAAATCGCAGAATGTAACTCCGGAATTCATGAAAAGCTTTACTGACATGGGATATAAGGTCAAACCCGAAGACCTGGTAGCATTCAGAGCTTTGGGAGTTAATGCCGATTATATAAGAAGTTTTGAAGCAGCCGGCTATAAGATCACCGACATGGAAAACGTAACGGGGCTGAAGTCGCAAGGTGTTACACCAGAATACATCAGGAGTTTTGAATCTGTAGGATTTAAGAATATTGATTTGGATGACATGGTTGCTGTTAAAGCAATGGGTGTTACTCCTGAGTATATTAAGGAGATGAGATCGAAAGGGTTTAATTACGACAGGCTGCAAAAATACATTACACTTAAAAGCTTAGACTAAGTTTAGAAAGCCGATACCAACTATTTATTTTTTACGTTTAGATTTCGTAAGTGGTCATAGATTATGACCACTTTTTTGTGCTTGTTTATAGCAGGACCCGCAAACGACAATAGACTTTATGTACTTCTTTTGCTCTCCGACAGGATCATGCAGGCGGACAAAACAACGAAAATAGGTGGAGCAACTTCATATTACTAATGGCATGATTTTTTTAACCATTATCCTAAACCAAAAAAATATCATGCAAAAACAATCAGTCAAAAACAGAAAAGGAGACACAAGCCGCACGTCCAGCCAGGGACGCAAACGATCATCCGGCGGGAGTCTTACAAAGAAAAAAGGTAGCCCGGACAGAAACGAGCATACGAAAAATGAAGTGAAAGATGAGAAGCCAAAAAAATTAAAAATACCCGCGAAGGCGATCGTAAGGTAGATGCTTGTAGCCCGGGATTAAGAGGATTCGTTAGAATGCGCCTCCAGCATTTTTAATAGCTTCATTTCCTGTTTCAAAACTTCAATGGCTTTTTCACGCAGGTTAGCATCACCCTGTTTCATTCTTTGGATCAACATCCTGCACTCTCTTAAGAATACAGGGGCAAAATCATCCCCATGTTGTGCCATCCCGCTTGCATTGTCGATGATATCAGCGTATTTAATGGTTTGTGCCTCTGCGCTTATGCTTTCCAATCTTTCCGCTTCCCGGGCTCTTCTTCTTCGCCGGTTGAATTTGGGATATTGATGCTTTGTGTAAACATCAGTTAATTCTATTACCAGGTCAAGCGTATAATCTGTATCGTCTTCACTCAGTATTGTAGACAGAAATTCCCGTATTTGTTTAGAAGTTGTAGTTGTATCTTCCAATACGTCGTGAAGGATCGCCGCGGCCAGCACGGGCAAGCGATATCCGTAACTCTTGCAAATCCTCATTACCCGTAATGGATGCTCAATATATCTTTCCTCTTTGTATTTTCTCTGCTGATGGCCATGAGCTTTGTCAGCAAATGCTGCAATTTTCCTGAGTATTGTATCCATAAAAACTTCTCAGCAATTTTCATGCAGCAATGCCGGGATGTTGAACCATTGGATCTACTTATTTAGTTTTTATCTCGATCCAAACCGGTGCATGATCGCTTGTTTTTTCCCATCCACGAACATGTTTATCAACACCGCCGGCAATCAATTTTCTTTTTAATTGAGGACTCAATAAAAAATGGTCGATACGTAACCCCGCATTACGCTGGTACGCGTTTCTGAAATAATCCCAAAACGTATAGATCCTTTCCTTTGGATAAAGTTTACGAATGGCATCCGTCCAACCTTGTTCGACTAATTTTTTAAATGCATCCCGCACCTCGATCCGGAACAAAGCATCATTCACCCACCGTTCCGGTTTATACACGTCGAGTTCAGCCGGCATTACATTAAAATCACCGATCAAAGCAACAGGAACTTTCTGTTCCAATAATTTCCTGGCATGCTTAGTCAGTCTTTTGAACCAACTTAACTTGTAGTCAAACTTTGGCCCCGGCCACGGATTGCCATTCGGCAAGTAAAGACATCCGATCACAATGTTGGCTACAATCGCTTCAATGTATCGGCTGTGAAGATCACCCGGATCACCAGGCAATACATTTCTTAATTCGTGGACCTCGCCAACTTTGGAAAGGATCGCAACACCATTCCAGCTTTTTTCTCCGTGCCATTGGGCAACATAACCTGCATCGTTTATTGCCAGCAAGGGAAATTTTTCGTTGGGTGATTTTAATTCCTGCAAACAAACAATATCGGGCTTTGCTTCTTTCAGCCAGCGAAGCAATACGGGTAAGCGACCGTTAACACCATTTACATTATAAGTGGCTATTCTCATTTTTTTAGCTTTAAAGTCTCAAACTCCCGGCCAGTTTTAAATAACCCTGGATTTATTAATTTCATTGATCTATGGATGCTTTCCTTATCGCTATATTTTCGATAGCAGCTGCGCTGTTGCTGTTTATTTTTCTGTCTAAAGTAAAAAGGAAACCAGGGGCGAAGTTAATTACCATTGGGCCTATTGCCGATTCTTATAAACAAATACTCCTGGAACAAGTTCCTTTTTACCAGCAATTGGACGAATCAAGAAAGACAGAATTTGAAAACAGGGTGCAACAATTCCTTTCGCAGGTAAAAATTACCGGTGTCAATACAATCGTGGAAGACCTGGATAAAGTATTGATAGCATCAAGCGCTGTCATCCCGATCTTTAATTTCCCCGGATGGGAATATATCCATCTTCATGAAGTGTTACTTTATCCGGATTCATTTAATCATGAATTTGAACAACAGGGATATGGTCGTGATGTATTGGGCATGGTCGGCAGTGGGGCTTTGAATCATGTGATGATTTTATCACAACACCAGTTGCGGCAAGCCTTTATTAATAAAACGGGAAAAGAAAACACAGCGATTCACGAGTTTGTACACCTCGTTGATAAAACCGATGGTGATATTGACGGCATTCCTGCATTTATTCTTGAAAAAAGATATATTCAGCCCTGGTTACAGCTGATGCAACATGAAATTAAACTGATCAATCAAGGCCAATCTGATATCAACCCTTATGGTGCCACTAATGAAGCTGAATTTTTTGCTGTTGTGTCGGAATATTTTTTTGAAAGACCAAAGCTTCTGAAAGAAAAACATCCGGTATTGCATGAATTGCTGGAAAAAATTTTTAGTAAACAGCCGGCTATTGAAAAATAATTTTTGAATACCTTATTCTGCCTTGGGCAATGAGAAAGAGAAAGTGCTACCCTCACCTGGCTTGCTTTCAATATAAAGTTGTCCTCCGTTCCTTGTCATAAATTCTTTACAGAGCTTTAAGCCAAGACCCGTCCCGGATTCATTTGCTGTGCCTTTTGTAGAATAAAAACCATCTCCGCTTATCTTCTTGATTGCTTCAGGACTGATGCCCGCTCCGCTGTCCTGTACATACACCTCTACGATCGTACAATTTTGATGTACTCCTATTTTTATGTTGCCTTTTGGGGGAGTGAATTTTATTGCGTTCGAGATGAGGTTGCGCAAAACAAGGTTCAGCATATCCTTATCCATAAAACCATAGACGCCGCCGGTTGTATCGACCTCAATTTTGATCTGCTTTGCCGAAGATTGCCGCTGCAGCAATTGAGTAGTTTCAGCAATCATGTTTCCAATATCCACTTTTTGCGGGTAAATGGTATTAGACTGCATTTGTGATTTTGCCCAATGAAGTAAATTATCCATTAAGCTGGTTGTATAGGTCAGATCATTTACAACACCCGGGAGCATTTTTCTTAGCTCACGGTTGGAAATCTTATCCTGTTGCATTTCAGTAAAAAAATTTCGCAACGCGTACATCGGCGCTTTCAGGTCATGAGAGATAATACCGAACAACTTATTTTTGAGCGCATCCAATTCTGCCAATTCTTCTTTTTGTTTTGCCAGAATGCGGGCATCTTCTCTTATTTTTCCTGATTGTTGTTCGATCTGTACATTCTTTTGGGTCAGAATATTGTTCTGGTTCAGGATGCTCCGCTGATAATCTGTGTTCTCCGTTTTTACCAGGTATAATCCATAAAAAATAAATACAATGGCTATACTCTCGTTAACGAGGTAAAGCAAACTATTAAAATCCTGAAGCTCGTAACGAAATACATTTAATACAACCGACAGTACAAAAAAATTAACCATGGAAAAAGCTATGCTAAACACCATGAAGGCTACATCCTTCAAAAAGAAAACTGCCAGGATGCCGTATAGGATAAAGTAGAGATCAATTCCAAGATGCATGCCATTCATAAAGATAAAACTGCAGGCAAGAGGATGTAGTATAAAATAGACGATCAGAGCTTTTTGATGTTGGTATCGGCTGTTAAGATATAGAACAAGAATACTTACCAGCAGTGGCAGGCCACCTAACAAAAAAAGCCAGCCAGAAAACTGCTTGTGATAAAAAAGGCACGTGACAAAAACAAAAACTCCAGAAACCGCCTGTATAAAGTTCAGCTGATTAAATATTCCCAGTTTCCTAAGCTCGTAGTCATCCATTGTTTTGGTAAAACCAAGCGTTTTGATCTTGTGTAGTAACTCGATAAAATATTCTTTGAGGGAAAAACTGGGTCTGCTGATCCGGGGGATCTTCAATTTACCCAACAGGTGGTGCAGGCGGAGTTGGCTCAGTTCCATGGTTTTTATGGGATGGATTTCAAAAAATACAAATTAATA
>DASVAM010000520.1:0-4809 GCA_036376375.1 Chitinophagaceae bacterium | reverse complement strand
AATTAGTGAAGCAACGCAAAGATTCACTCGATATATATCAGCAACAAAATCGCACTGATCTTGCACAGAAAGAACAAGAAGAAATAGAAATAATTGAAAAGTTTTTACCAAAACAGCTTTCTGCAGATGAATTAAAATCAGAAGTGACTGCGATCATTAGTGAAGTGGGTGCTTCTTCTCCAGCCGATATGGGAAAAGTAATGGGTACGGCGACAAAAAAACTGGCAGGAAAAGCGGATGGTAAAACGATCTCTGCATTGGTAAAAGAACTTTTGTCTGGTAAATAACTATAATGATCCTTGATATAATTGTTGCTGTGATTTTAATTCTTGCCATTATTAAAGGATATCGGCAAGGATTGATCGTTGCGCTATTTTCTTTCATAGCATTAATAATTGGTATTGCTGCTGCCATGAAACTTTCAGTGGTGGCAGCTGGTTATATTGGCAAAGCAGTAAATATTTCAGATAAGTGGCTGCCAATAATTTCCTTTGCTGTTGTTTTTCTGATCGTTGTTTTACTGGTAAGATTGGGTGCAAAATTTATTCAAAAAACTGTTGAGCTTGCTATGCTAGGGTGGGTAAACAAGGTAGGCGGGATTTTACTATATGCCGCTTTATACATTTTAATTTTCAGTGTGCTGCTTTTTTATGCGGATCAAATGAATTTTATAAAGCCAGAAACAAAAAGAGAATCTGTTACTTATTCCTATATTCAGCCCTGGGGGCCGAAATTGATGGACGGGTTGGGAAAAATTATTCCAGTTTTTAAAGGGATGTTTCAGGATCTTGAAGATTTTTTTGATAAGGTTTCTAAAGAAGTGTCACCGGCTAATTAATTTTTGAATGACAGCATTCAATTAACCCTGAACTTTGCAGTAAATCAACTATTTTAGCAAAAATTAATTGCTGGGAACGTTATGCCCTACGAGGTAAGAAATAAGGATAAGTTCAGGTTTGTGGAAGAAGGAGACGGGGAACCTCTTGTGCTCCTGCATGGACTATTTGGAGCACTTAGCAATTTTAAGGAACTTATTGAGTATTTCCGTCAGCATAATAAAGTCATTGTTCCCGTTCTTCCATTATTTGAATTAGACATTCTCCATTCTACGGTTGGAGGACTTGCCAAGTTTGTTCACAGATTTTTAGAGTCAAAAGATCTTAAGCATGTCCACCTTCTGGGTAATTCTCTTGGTGGTCATGTTGCCCTGGTACATGTGTTAAAGCATCCGGAAAGGATTAAATCATTGATATTAACCGGAAGTTCCGGCTTATTTGAGAATGGAATGGGTGATAGTTATCCTAAGCGTGGTGATTATGAATATATCAAAACAAAGACGGAATTGACCTTTTACGACCCCAAAACGGCGACCAAGGAGTTGGTAGACGAGGTTTATGGTATAATAAACAACCGAATTAAAGCTATTAAGATAATTTCCCTTGCAAAAAGCGCTATCAGAAATAATCTTGGTGAAGAACTCAATCAAATCAAGCAGCCTACGTTATTAATATGGGGAAATAATGACAACATTACTCCTCCCTTTGTAGCCCGGGAATTCAATAAATTGATACCCAACAGTGAGTTGCATTTTATAGATAAATGCGGGCATGCCCCAATGATGGAAGTGCCTGATGAATTCAATATCATCTTGCATAAATTTTTAAAAAAACTGAACGAGCCTGCAACAGTAGCATAGGAGTTGCTGTCTCTAAATGAAAAGCCACAATTCATGTTAACCCGTGAACTCATATCTCCATCTTTGCCTGTTCTTCATTTGCATGATAGGGTTTTTAATTCGCTGCAGATGATGAATGACTGCCATGTTTCTCACCTGGCAGTGGATGACGATGGAAAATATGTTGGGTTGGTAAATGAAGAAAGCTTGATGCAGGCACCTGATGACACTGTCGAGATCAGGCAAATGAAAGAAAGCTTTCCAGGGTTTTTTGTACATGAGAATGATCATTTTTTAAAAGCCTTACAGCTTGCTGTTGAGAACAGACTCAGTGTTATACCTGTGATCGATGAAAATAAGAATTTGCTTGGCGTCGTAAGCTATCGTGAATTGTTGAAACAAGCTTCTGAATTCATGAATGTAAAAGATCCTGGCGGGTTAATTGTATTAGAATTGGAAAATAATAGTTATTCTTTTAGTGAAATAAGCCGGCTTGTGGAAACAAATGATGCACAGATCACACAATTGAACACCTATACTAACCCGCAGACCGGGTTAATGCAGGTTACAATAAAGATCAACAAGACTGAAATTTCAGATATTGTCGCCACTTTTCAACGCTACGAGTATAATGTAAAATATTATTTTGGCGAAGAACTGTACGAGAACGAATTACGAAGTAATTATGATAACCTGATGAATTATCTAAAACTCTAAAGTATTTTTTCGCGTAGTTTGTCGCCTCAAAATCGTTTATCTTAGAAACTGGTTTATACAACAGGTATGCAGCGGATGGCGAAATTCTCACTGGTCATGTTTATCACAGTCATGTCTTCGGGACTAGTCTATGCCCAGGCCATTATTCCCAATTTGTCCATTTCCGATACGATTACCAAATATTCTCCGCCGGAGACGGCACCTGACAATTCTTTTACCGTACGTGAAATTGATGTGTCGGGAAATAAGAAAACGAAAAGATCGATCATTCTTCGTGAGATTCCTTTTGAGTCCGGAGAAGTTTATCCCTTATCGGAGCTTGTAAAAAAATTTGAACAGGCACGAAAACAATTATTAAATACAGCTTTGTTTCATGAAGTAGTAGTAGCTTTAAAAAAATTTGAAGGCAACAACGTCGACATCCTCATCGCGGTTAAAGAACGCTGGTATTTATTTCCTGTTCCATATATAAAGTTTGTTGACCGGAATATCAATCAGTGGATCGTTGAACAAAACGCAGATCTCAACCGGATCAATTATGGATTAAAATTGTTATACAATAATGTCACAGGGCGAAATGATAAATTAAATCTTTACCTTATCAATGGGTATACCAAGCAGATATCACTTAATTATGACAGACCTTATATCGATAAACGAATGAAATGGGGAATCAATACGTCGATGGCCATCGGTCGTAACAGGGAGATCAACTACAATACGATCAATGATAAGCAGGTATTTTTCAAAGACACCAATAATTTTGTTCGTTCCTTTTTCAGAGCATCCGTTGGCGCTACGTATCGTCCTGCTATAAAAACACGACATTATTTTGGCGCTTCATACACCATAGAAAAGGTTACGGATACCATTGTAGCGCTGAACCCGGGGTATTTTACAGATGAGAGAAAGAGAATATCATTTCCTGAATTTTATTACATCATGAATTACATGGATGTCGATTATAATCCTTACCCATTAAAAGGGTACATGGCTGAAATATATTTTGCAAAAAGAGGTCTTACCAATGTAATCAATATGTGGTTGCTGAGCGCAAAAGCAAGCGGCAGTTGGGAAGTAGCCAAAAAAACATACGTCGGCGTCAGGCTTGCGGGTGCCATAAAATTTCCTTTTAATCAACCATATTTTAATCAGCGCCTGCTCGGGTACAGCGATTTCTTTATCCAGGGATATGAATATTATGTCATGGATGGAGTAGTAGGCGGCTATACAAAAGCAAGCATATCCAGGGAGATCCTGAATTTGGGTTTCCATGTAAAGAGAAAAAAAGATGTAATCCCATACCGAATACCATTCAGGGCCTATGCAAAAACATTTGTGAATGCCGGTTATGCATATAATCCTGATCCCAAAACGAACACGCTCAATAACCGCATGCTGTATTCAGCTGGTGTTGGAATTGATATCATCACACACTATGATTTTACTTTGAAGTTTGAGTGGTCTTTCAACCTGTTAGGTGAAAACGGGTTATATTTACACAGAAAGTCCTATTTCTGATTCTCCCCATTTATGAAGATCGCTATTTACAGCAGATTACTGGAAGAAGATAAGCGCAGTGATATTCAGTTTTTTTTTGATGAATTGGCCCGTCAAAAAATTGCGGCGGCAGTTTTTTTACCTTTTTATGAAGAATTGAAAGACCGGATCAATCTTCCGGCAGGCACATCCTCCTTTTATTTATCGGATGATCTTACGAATGAGATAGAATTTGTCATCAGTCTTGGCGGTGATGGCACCTTACTCGACACCGTTGGATTGGTGAGGGACAAAGGAATACCGATCATGGGAATCAATTTTGGACGACTTGGGTTTTTGGCAAGTATTGGGCGCGAACAACTGGCCGACGCAGTGAAAGCATTAAAAAAGCAAACCTATGTCATCGATAAAAGAACAATGATCCATCTTGATGCAAGTATCTCTATGTTTGGTAATGTGCCTTTTGCCTTAAATGAGTTTTCAATTCATAAAAGAGATACCGCACCAATGATAAAGATCCATACGTATCTCAATGGAGAATTTTTAAACACCTATTGGGCGGATGGCCTTATTGTCGCCACTCCAACTGGCTCTACGGGTTATTCATTAAGCTGTAACGGTCCCATTATGTTCCCGGAATCAGGAAGTTTTTTAATAACGCCGGTGGCCCCGCACAACTTAAATGTAAGGTCGATCGTCGTTCCGGATGATAATATTATTTCCTTTGAGATAGAAAGCCGGGCCGAGCAGATCATTTGCGCACTTGATAGTCGCCGGGAAATAGTAAGCAAGAATGTACAGCTGGCAGTTAAAAAGGAAGAATTCCTTTTAAACCTGCTTCGACTTACGGAAAACAATTTCCTCCAAACACTGCACAATAAGCTTACCTGGGGCCTTGATAAACGTAACTGATCACG
>DASVAM010000519.1:0-6479 GCA_036376375.1 Chitinophagaceae bacterium | reverse complement strand
AATTATAAAAGGTATAGAAGAAAAAAATCGACGGGACTGGAATCACCTGCTTGATAAATTCCAGATCAATGTACGCCATGCAGCCAATGAATTGAACTTCCAGGTGGATGACAACAGCCAGGATGCACTAAAGCTGAAACACCATCTGGTGAAATACCTGAATGACGACGATACAAGGACCTTCGGCGTTTGTATCGGGATTAAGACCAAACGAAAGAGTGAGGTCTTTAGCAGCATATTGGTGCGTCGAAAACCTTTAATAAGGATCGGGAAACTTGAGTTATTCCATGTGTACGATATTTTATGTGCAAAAGACTTTAATCCTAATGAACGAACAGGGTATGCCTTCAGCAAAGGGAATCCGAAGTTTTTACTGGCTGAGCAATTACGCCGTGCAGTCCTTTCTTATTACAATTATCATGGCGAACAAGGATCGATCGAAATACAATTACCGGGCAAAAATGATCCGCTGGAAGCAGCATCAAAGAATGAGATCGTTTATCAATGCAAGAATTGTCTCACGGTATATGACGAAAAATTTGGTGAACCCGAAAACGGGATCGATCCGGAGACATTATTTGACGATTTGCCATCCAGCTATTGCTGTAGTGTTTGCGATGCACCAAAAGAAGATTTTGTACGGGTTAAAAAAGAGGCAATTGGCTTATAACCCCTTTAAGTCTGCATGCGTATTAAAATTCTGGAAACATTGTTTTTTGTTTTCGGGGATCACGATATTATAAGTGTTGATCTGTTCCAGCACATATTTCATACTAAACTTTGGAAGTTGGTTTGAACGGTAAAGATTCATTATATGGTCCAGTCCCTGGGACCTGTAAATGCCACATAACGGTTCAGGTTCGCCATCATGGGTGTAAACAAAACTATTGGCCGAAAAGTTTTTATATGATTGTTCCGTAAGTTTAATGAGCAGATCAGTTTCCATCAATGGCATATCACAGGCAAGCGTCATCAGATCCTCGCCAGGAAATTGGAGATGTACGCTTAGCAAACCCCGAAGAGGTCCGTTGATCGTAAGGCCTTCATTATCGATCACCAACTGTTTGCCGGGAAATATCGATGAGTAATCCCTGACCTGCGACTTATTGATAGAGATCGCAATCGGTACACCTAAAGTTTTCAATTTGTCAGCAGCGATCTGTGCCCATCTATTTTCTTTGGTTGTTAACAGACCTTTGTCGCTGGCCATTCTTGTACTTTGTCCGCCACAGAGAACAACGCCTACCATGTTAAACAACTAGTTGTGATGAGTTTTTGTATCGGTGTGACCAAGACTTTTGCCAGGAGCGGCAATGTCCCTGATAAGCTGTTTCAACTCTTTTATCTCGGGAAAGCCGCCATATTCCTTTCTGTCAAATATTTTTTTACCATCAATAGAAATATGGAAGTCGCCATTTACCTCACTTGGTTGTAGTGAGACGGCTTTTAAATCGTTTTCAAAGGTTGTAAGAAATTCCTGGGCCATATAGGCTGCACGCAGAAGCCAATGACATTTTGGACAATATTCGATAACGACTGTTGGTTTCATATTGATAATTTGTTTTTCAAAGTTAACAGTTAAAATTTTTTATCTCTTAATATTATACTTTTCAACTACGAATTTATTTGTTTCAGGTTTCCGGAGGTGTATCTGATATTCCAAATGAATTAAGAGATGCTTCATCTGCCGCTATCATGGCTTCAGCATTTTATGAACCGCAGAAATATTCTGGTATTGTTATTCCAATACAAAATTCATGCTGGCAGGATATTAAATAGTCTTACTGAAAATTATCGTTTGCCTATTGACAGCTGCAAATGTTTTAAACTTCTGCACAGTGCAGGTCATAAATAACCAAGCGGCGAAGTTGACATGCCGATAATCTATAGAGTCACTGCATTGAGAAGGGACAACACTAAAATCGGGAACTGAATTCTTTTATTTCCCATTTGTGCTTGCCTTCATTTAGCGTGGCACAAATTATTCTTTGGCCATCCGTTCTAACATTGACAAGGCCATAAACAATGCCATCCACTACTTTGAGTTGATCAAGCGTCTTTTCTTTTTTCTGGGGGCGTAGAGCTCCTGATACTGTCCTTTTATAAAACACGTTGACTTTATCCTCGCTAAATTCCTGTTGTTCGATAGCAACTTTATCCGGATCTCCTATCCTGACACTTCTTGAAATTTCTGTGCTGAACACCAGGGGAGTTATTAGTTCATCCTTTTCAACTCTCTTAAAGCCGGTAACACCTGATGCTGCGACAATATTTGGGCGAGGATGTGCATGTGTTTCATCATCGCCGGACGAAATAATAGTGGCAGAGGCCTGTACACATTCGAGGAACTCATAAGAGCAATCGTCGCTTCCATGATGACAGCCTTTTACAATATCAGCAGCCAATTCCTGCCTGTTTCCTATAAACGCTTTTAGCAAGTCTTGCTGACTTTTTTTATTCAAATCTCCGGTAAGTAATATTCTTGTCCTACCATAGTCTAAGCGCAGCAATATCGAATTACCATTTGTGTTCTGAGAATCTGAACCGAGGCTTTTTAATTTTGCGGAACCACCATCGACATAAAAAATAGGACCCAAAACCTTTATATTTAAATCCCCATCATCTGGAGAAAATCCAGGTAAATACTCAATTTCTTCTTCCGGATTAAAACCTATCCTTTTGACGCCGCATTGCGTATCCCGAATACATTTCAGAAATTCCGCCCATTCTCCCTGAAGCGATAATTCAGGATTATTCAGACTGTCATCAATCGAGTTTTCATCCTCCAGGATACTGGTAAGGAACCCATTCTCCTTTAAACCCAATGATCGTTTATTATTAGCATCCTTCCACCAGGATACTCCTGCATGATAAAATTGATCAACTTCTGTTCCAATAGTGTCGAGTTCCTGTGTTTCTTCTGGGTTAATTAAATCCCACAGGCCGCCATAATGATCGGCATCACAATGTGAGGCGATCATTACATCCAATTTGATTTTTTGAAGACCATAATCTTTAAAGAATTTCCAATCAACGAAATCAGCAGCGCTTTTACCATGCTGTTGCTTGCTTCGCGTATATCCACCATCAATCATAATATGTTTCCTATTTGGAGTCACTATGAGGATACCATCACCCTGACCCACATCAATAAAGTAGATTTCAAGCAAGGGCGAATCATTCAGTTCTTCCGGATCGATAAATCCCGTGACACCGCGGGATTTGACTTTGGCTCTTCCATTACCGGCGTCTTCTTCAATAATATGCACACTATCACCCCATAATAATTCAATTAATTCTTTTGTGGGATCGGCCAACGAATATAGTTTGGCCTTGTCTTTACTAATGTATTTTGTCATAGCAGGCGGTTTTATTTTTGTTTTATGCTGGTCATAAATTGATACCTGAGTAAATACTTGCAGGGCATAAGATTATTGCGATTCGTCAAGATTTCAAATAAATCAAGGTTACATTCTGGGTATTAATTTCAAATCTTTCTGATCGAATCAACAATGAATTCAAAATAACCATTCCTCTCACGCGATGTTTTGTCTGGTGCACCACGAGCAATTGCAGAGATTGCCGCATAAAACGCCAGGATCGCATCCGCGACTACCAATCAAAAACAGTTAACCATCGTAACGCTGCCCTGATATAATTGGTGTTGTTGTTCATTGAAAATTTGGTAGAGGCAATCGCTTATTCGAAGGTAAGGTGATACGAATTTTATATAAATACCACTTAGGGGGTATAATGGTTCTTACTAATTTTATTTAATTGATTTCGCGGGGCTCGTTATACAATCATTTTGTGCAATTAAATCGCCACCACAATGTATGCCACCAATGGGCGAAAAAAAGGTCATTTTGAACTTCGAGCTTCTAACGTCTGGTTAGAGGGAAGGGTTGCAGCCTTTGACAGAAAACAGAAAGCCTACCAGATCAGTGGTTGAGTGCCCGGGATTGCCGATCGAGCCGGATCTTTTCAACAAAAAAATCCAGCTGTTGAGTGAAGTTTGTTGTGGCCTGAACAGAAACAATACTATTTATATAGTTCTGTAAACAAATGAATTAAGGGTTACAGTTTCCAAATCAAAAAACCGCAGAATAACGAAAGCAATCCATTCCCTCTGTTATTGAAGTTTTATGGAAAAAAGGATTTAAAGGTCGTTGATCCGACAGTTTGATTGTGACATTCGGAGGCATTAAGCACAATTCTGTAATTTTAATCATATGGTCGAATCGACTTTTCAAAATGATTTTGCAGCTGGGTTACTGCAGAAAGTTTCTGAATCTACTTATGGTCTAACAGGAAAAGATTTTCTGGTTGAGATTACCACCAAGGTTGCAGAGATATTAGGGATGGAGTATTGTTTTATTGCGGAGTGTGCGAATGAAGATAAAACCCGGCTGCGGACGGTCGCTTTTGTCAAAGGCGAGAAGATCCTCGATAACATCGAATACAATACGGCTGATTCCGGTTGCAGCATGATGATGACAGGCCAGCCATATTTTTTGCCACGAGGTGCTAAAGATCTTTTTTCGGGAGCGAAGAATTTAGAAGCTTATGTAGGAGCACCGATATTGAATCCAATAAACGGTGAGATACTTGGCCATATCGCTGCCACAAACTCGATGCCTGTTGGTGAGGAAAAAAATCAAACTGCTGTTTTAAAAATTTTTGCCTCACGTGTCGGTGCCGAGTTATTGCGAATGAAAACAGAAAATGAGCTACATCAGCGCAATAGGGAACTGATTGACCAAATGAAGGAAAATGAGTTTTATGTTTTTACCCTTAATCATTTAAAAGAAGCCGTTTTCTGGATCAATCAGGACGGAAATATATGGCAGGTAAACGATGTGGCAGCTGAAATGTCAGGCTATTCCAGAGAAGAATTATTAAAGCTCCATGTCTTTGACGTCAATGCGAACGTACAAAAACCAAATTGGAAAGAAGTATGGGACAACTTGAGAGAAAAAAAGAAAGTTGTGTTTGACGCAAAATTTAAAAAGAAAGATGGAACTAATATCGATGTAGAAATTACGCAGAACTTCCTCCTATATGATAATAAAGAATACACCTGCAGTATTGTAAGAGATATTCGTCAAAGAAAAATGGAAGAAGAATTACTGCGAACTGTTTCCGAAGCTACATCAGGTTTTGTTGGGTACGATTATTTCCGGGAGCTCTCAAGGTTTATCACGGTAGCACTTGGAGTGAAGTATTCTTTGGTTACAGAATGTGCCAACGAAGAAAAAACGAGAGTAAGAACAATTGCTTTTGTTGAAAACGCAAATCCAATTGAGAATATTGAATATGATCTAAAAGGGACTCCTTGCGAGATCGTAATGAAAGGCAAAGACTATTTCTGTACAAATGAGCTGGAAAAAATTTTTCCTAAAGAAAGAGGATTGCAATCCTATGTGGCGGTACCAATCTATAGCCCTGCAACCGGGGAAATACTTGGGCATATTGCTGCTTTGGATGACAAGCCGATGAGTGAAAGCCAAAATCAAACTTCTATCCTAAAAATATTTGCAGCAAGGGCAGGATCGGAGATCGATAGGATAAAAGCTGAACAAAATCTGAAGAGAACATTAGAGGACGCAAACGTCCAGTTACAAATTCAACTAAAGCAGAGTGAAAAACGCTATCGTGATCTTTTTGATGAAGCACCGATCGCTTACGTACATGAAGGGCTTGACTCAAAGTTTATAAAGGCAAATCGTGCGGCATTGAAAATTTTAGGAATAAAACCCGAAGAGGTTGAGATGATGTACGGGAAAACCCTGGTTGTGGACAATCCTGAAAACCAGAAGAGATTAAAAGAAGCTTTTGATTCATTAGAAAAAGGCGATGACAAAGGTGGGGTAGTGTTAGAGCTAAAAAGAAAAGATAATGGTCAACCTGTCTGGATACAATGGTATTCTAAGCCAGATCCGAGCGGACAGTTTACAAGAACCATGTTCATCGATATTACGGAACAGGTATTACTTGAGCAGGAAAAGCAAAGATTACAGGCTCAGAATCAATATTTACAGGAAGAGATAAAGCTAACATACAACTTTGAGGAGATCGTTAGTAAGAGCAATAAGTTTCAAAAGGTGCTAAGACAAATTGAGCAGGTAGCTGCCACTGATGCAACAGTATTAATTCTCGGTGAATCTGGTACAGGAAAGGAATTAATAGCAAGGGCGATTCATAATATCAGTAACCGAAGTAAAAAGCCATTGGTAAAAGTGAATTGCGCAACCTTACCCGCAAACCTGATGGAAAGTGAGTTATTCGGCCACGAGAAAGGAGCATTTACGGGTGCCTTGGATAAAAAAATTGGACGGTTTGAACTGGCAAACGGAGGAACCATCTTCCTTGATGAAATTGGAGAACTTCCCGTTGAATTGCAGGCAAAATTATTGCGTGTATTGCAGGAAGGGGAGTTTGAAAGATTAGGCAATCCCCATACGATTAAAGTAAACACG
>DASVAM010000513.1:0-4329 GCA_036376375.1 Chitinophagaceae bacterium | reverse complement strand
AAATCACTGGTGCCCAAATGAAACAAATCAGCATCAGCAATTATCTGTTCGATCAATGTATGCGGCGTTTGCGGAAGACGGGTTGCATTGATACACCCAACGACTTTATTAATTACCTGCTGACTGACGTTATGCTCATTTAGAAATCTTGTGGCCAGTTCAATGCTCGCATTTTCATGCCCGTTTGCTTTGCCGGCGCTATACCCTGTGTCATGAAACCAGGCCGCCAACATCAGCGCAAAACGATCTTCATCCTCCAGGTGATAATAATCAGCCATCTTTTCACTTCCTGCCAGGACTTCCTGTGTATGTTGTAGTGTGTGAAAATGGATCGTTTTATCAACCTTATTAATGAAAAGATCTGAGACAAAATCCTGAGCTGCGGATAAAACCCTGAATTGTTCTTCGGTCATGTGATAAAGATATAATTTTATAAATTTACTTAAAGATAAGAGATGCAACGATTTAAATTTTCAGGCAGGCAGTTTTTGGTGCTATGCATTTTAATCATTTTCATCAATGGTTGCAAGCCTAAAAAGTATGTATATCAATCCCCGCCGCATTATAATTTTTCCAAATATGTCGACTTTAAATTAGACATTCATTTAAGGGAGATCTCAGGTATCGTTTGGGATAACCAGGCAGATCAGTTCGTGGCGCATAATGATGAAAGGGGCCAGGTATATTTTCTTGACAGGTCAGCAGGAGCAATTCTGGGAGATCCCTTTGTGTTCACGCCTGAGAAAGGAGACTATGAAGATATTGCTATAATCGACAAAGATGTGTATGTTTTAAGAAGCGATGGCGCCATTTTTAAGATTGGCATGGACAGCACTGGTAAACGAAATAGTGTCGATCTTGGTAAAATAGGATTATCAGACAAAAATGATTTTGAATCCCTTTATTACGATGCTGACAGGAAAGCACTGGTGATGGTCTGTAAAAATTGCGACAGTGATAATAAGAAAACTGTAAGCGCATTTGCCTATTACCCGGATTCAATAGGTTTTGTGACTAAACCTCTCTACCAAATCGATGCAGCAAAAATAAAAGAGATGTCACCGCGGGAAACATCAAAGTTCCAACCATCGGCAGCAAGAATACATCCCGTACTAAAAAAGCTATTTATTATATCTTCTGCCAGCAACCAGTTAGTAATAGCAGACACCAGCGGCGCAGTGGAGGGAGTATATATGCTGGCACGTAAGACATTTCCACAACCAGAGGGATTAACTTTTAAAAGTAACGGTGAGATGTTTATTTCTAACGAGGGAGTTGCTTCCAAAGCTTCCTTGAAGAAATTCATTTATACTCCATAGCAGGTAGCTACTTTTCCAGTCCTTCCGCTTTCAAGGCCCTTCTTGCAATGTATTTTTTTTCGATGCGATGAATGATGTTCAGTGATAATACCAGCCAGATAAATCCAACAGCAATACCCGCGATGACATCACTTGCATAATGGACACGTAAATAAACCCTGCTGAACGCGATAAGCAAAATGAGAATCGACAGAAGGGTTACCATTACAATTCTCAACCATTTTGATTGTACCTCATGCCAGATCATGTGAATGAACAATCCATAAAATACAACACTGATCAGCGCGTGGCCGCTTGGAAAACTAAATCCTTTTACATCACCAATGACCGGGAGATCGGGTCTTGTTCGTTGAAAAAACAGCTTCAATATAAACATTAACAAAAGACTGCTTAAGGATAAAGCCGCTATCCTGGTAGCAAACCACTTTTCTTTTCTGTAAATAAAAAACAAAATAAGGACAATGTTCAGGGGGATCAAAAGGTCATGTTTACCAAGGAATGTAATAAATGACATGACATTGGTGAGGCCGGGGTTGATATAGGGAGCAATAGCGCTGAAAACGTTTTGATCAAAGTCTGTTTTTTCTACAATAAAAACCATCCGGATGGCATAGATGAAAATGATAAGCGCTAACAGCAGCAGCAATACAAGCAGAAATTCAATCGTTAATATCGAGAGCCAGCTCTTTTTTTGTTTTACTTCAGTCGCCATCGAAAATCATTTAAGTGGTCAGATCTTTAACGCAAATAACTCAATGTTTTCATTTTTCCCTTTCAGATCTGCTTCGCCCATACTTTCACTTTGCCAGTCTTTCATTTCAAGCAGGTCTATCAGATCTTTTGAAACCAAAAATTTTTGATTCAAATCCGTACAGGCGCTGCGTATCCTTGATGCCGTATTGATGGTATTACCACTCATTACCAACTCTTTTTTTGAAATGCCTACCTGTCCTACCGTAACCGGCCCAACATGTATTCCTGCTTTATATTCCGGAACAATGTCATAATTTCTCATAAATACATCGGTGTTTGTGTTTAATATTTTTCGTGATTCGATCAATGAATCAACTGCTTTTCGGGAATTTTCTTTTGAACTGGGCCACCAGGCGACAATTTCATCTCCGACATATTGATAAATACGGGCATCATGTTCCATGAGGCCAGCAGAAATGCAAAAAATAAAATCACGGATGAATTCGAAATAGTCAATGTTGGCGAGCTTTTCTGCAATAGGAGTGGAGTTTCGCAGGTCGACAAAAATGATGATCCTGTTTTCCTCTTTTGGCTGCAGGTACCGACCCATCATAATATCGACAAAGACCCCGGGAGAATATTTTTCATTTACTTCGATGGCCAGCTGTGTTAGAATATAAAGGCCGCCCCATTCTGCCATTTTTGGAATGATCCATCCGGGTTGAAAGGTATTTGTTACGAATCTGTGTATGGATTCATTAAACGTTCGATGCCCAATGACCAATTCATATGTGATGTAAATAAAAAAACTCATGATAAGGCCAGCGAGTATTAGTATGATCGTTTTGATGAGAAAGTGAAACCAGGGGGAGGTATGTCGTAAAAATCTTCTTAGAGAAATAAGCAAAAAGCCAATGATAAGACTCACAATGAACACATTCGCTTCTCTTAATAAGATCGCTCTGAAAGTGATCGATTCATGCTCTTCATATTTAAAAGAAAATGAATCTGCGCTTAATTTGATAAGGAAAATTATAAAATCAGCAAGCGTCCAGCAAATGGCAATGATTAAAACGATACGCAGCTTCCGTTTGTTTACAATAGATCCACTCGGTACTATAAGTCTTGAAATACCCATAACAAAAAATCTAATCTGTCACACTACAATAATTTTAATGATCAGAAGCTTAAATTTATTTTCGTTCCTAAAACCAGGGTGAACATGTTTTCATTTCCTGTAAATCCAATTGAACCCGAGATCATGAACTTATTATACGGGACAAAATAAAATCCTCCTCCATAAGCGGAATGCCATCTTTTGGAATTTTCACCATCCAGCCACACACGACCAATATCATAAAAGCCCGTAAGTCCAACAGGACCGGGAATAATATAAGATCGCAAATTGAATAACTTGTAACGTAACTCCATACTTCCATACAGCGTTGATTTACCAAGATACCGGTTGGCTCTAAAGCCATGTAATTTATTATTACCAATCGCTACTGCCTGGAAAAATTCAAATGACTTGCTGAAGATCCTGCTTCCCCCAAATGAAACAACACCGATTAATTTTGCCGGGTCACTCAGGCTGGCATAGATCGTCATATCAGAATTAAATTTTGTAAATGTCTTACTCGTGTTAGTAATACCCGCAGCAGAAACAAGCTCATTTTCCCAGTGTACACCGCGGGTTGGAAATACGTCATTATTTGTGTTATCAAAATTCATGGCCAGCTTTGCACCCAGGTAATCCTTGTTTGAATAGATGTGTGCTGAGTCGATGGACGGATTACCCAATATCTTCTTATCGTTTTGAGAATATCTGTTGGCGTAATGCATATAATAGGGGCCAACCATCACGTGTAACCTCTCAAAAAATCGCTGGCGAAACAGCACCTGCAGTTCAGCTAATTTAAATTTGACCTTGTAAAAATCATAATTCATATTTTCATCAATGGTCGTTGTATTTCCAAATCCAAAGAAGTTATTTACCTCAGGCAATCCTAGCCTGCCTTTTACGACCAGATCGATATCCCGGGTGATATGATTAAACTCGCCATTGTAGCTAAAGCGAAAACTTCCATTGTTAAATGAATGATAGATACCGAATTTCTGATCGGTAGCATACGGATCGTTTCTAAAACCATAGGTTCGCGTTGCAAAACCGGCACCTGCTATGAAACCATCATCCGAGTTAGCACCAAATTGAATTCTTGGAAATTCACTGGTATTATATTTATAACCAAGAATGCTGTAAGAATTTACCGGTGGGTCTTTTGAGAAACGATTCCTGGTATTACTCATATTTTGAATG
>DASVAM010000512.1:0-3495 GCA_036376375.1 Chitinophagaceae bacterium | reverse complement strand
GTATATAATAATTGTAAACGGTCTGGGTAAATTCAAACTCAGAGTGAGTCTGGCCATAGAAAGGAGAACGCTGGTCCTCCTCACTAACATAAATATGCCGCCAGTTATAAAATGGTTCTATATCATGCATACACAAAATCTCCACTGCAAAGATACATCAGCAATGCAACCTTTTTGAATTGAAAAGTTTAAAACATCCTAAACATTTTTGTGAAAAAATAAATCAGAAAATTGTAGTTAATCCAATAGAAAATTCTTAAATGATTCGTACGAAGCATTCATTTTAATGCTTTTCTTTTCCATCTTCATTATCGAAGTAATAGAAGAAGGGATCTCAATTTTCATTTGAGTTGCTTTTTCAACAGCATCTGGAAATTTTACAGGATGTGCGGTCTCAAGAAATAGTCCTTTTTTATGGGCATGATCACCCAAATATCTTTCCAGTGCTAAATACCCAACCGCCCCATGCGGATCGAGTGTATAATTAAAATTCTTGAATACCCTGCCAATAGTTGCTAAAGTTTCTTCGTCCGTTATGCTGAAAGAAGAAAGATGATTTTTCAATTCCGGGAATTGATGATGAAAAATCTCTACTATTCGGACGAAATTACTGGGATTGCCAACGTCCATCGCATTTGAGAGTGTTGGTTTCGACGTTTGAGGTTTGAAGTTTGAGGTTAGAAGATATTCTGTCACTACATCATTCACATTACAGGCTGCAATAAAATGATCGACAGGCAAACCAGATCGGCCAGCCAAAATACCGGCGCAGATATTACCAAAATTTCCGCTTGGAACAGAAATAACCGGTGCATCATCTTTGTCGGCCCATTGCTTATATGCAAAAAAATAATAGAGCTGCTGCGGTAGCCAGCGGGCAACATTTATTGAATTGGCAGAAGTGAGAAATCGTTTTTGATTTATTTGTTCATCAGCGAAAGCCTGCTTTACCATTTGCTGGCAATCATCAAAATTTCCATCAATTTCTAATGCCTGAATATTTTTTCCAGGTGTTGTTAATTGTTTTTCCTGCACCGGGCTCACTTTACCGGATGGATAGAGAATAATCACTTCCACTCCCGCAACATCATAAAAGCCATTGGCTACGGCTCCGCCGGTATCACCCGAAGTGGCTACCAGTACCGTCACTTTTTTATTTTCATTTTTTAAAAAATACCCCAGGCAACGACTCATGAACCTTGCCCCCACATCTTTGAATGCAAGTGTTGGTCCATGAAAAAGTTCCAGTGAAAAAATGCTGTCAGTAACTTTTACAAGAGGGATCGGAAAGTTTATGGTTTCACTAACAATTTTAAAAAGATCCTCATCACTTATTTCATTTGCTACATAAGGTTTAATAACCCGAAAAGCGATCTCTTCATTTGAAAGATCGTCGATATCAGCTATCAATCCGTTATCAACTTGTGGAATTGTTTCGGGAAAATAAAGTCCTTTGTCTGGTGCCTGTCCTTTTATTGTAGCCTCTTGGAATGAAACTAATTCAGAATTTTTATTAGTGCTATAGTATTTCATACCCCTATCCCCTAAAGGGGGAACTTAGATTGTTAGTTAATGTTTATTGCTTATTGTTTGTTGCCAATTGTCTATTCAAGCACTACCTCAACTCCCTTTTTATTGATAGTAGTCACATAAGTATTGTGGTCAATCCCTATTTTATTATAGATATCTTTCATCACTGATTCTACATTTTTGGCCGTTGATTCATCTTTACTCAACATAAATACAGACGGCCCCGATCCCGAGATACCACCACCTAACGCGCCAGCTTCTTTGCATTTGTTTTTTACTTCATCAAAACCAGGAATCAAAATGCTGCGAACAGGTTCGATGATCACATCTTCCAGAGAACGTCCGATAAGGTCCGCATCATTTTTTAAAAATCCTGTCACAAGCCCGGCAATATTTCCCCATTGACGTATTGCATCTTTTAATAAGATCTGCTGCCGAAGTATCTGTCTTGCATCGGAAGTTCTCACCTCAATTTGAGGATGAACTACTGTAACAAACAGATCAGGCGATGAAATAGAAACAATATCGAGCGGATGAATGCAGCGTATCAGGCTTACTCCACCAAGAATACAGGGAGCAATATTATCGGCATGCTTCACTCCGGAAGCAAGTTTTTCGCCATTCATTGCAAACTGTACCAATTCATCATTTGAAAAAATATTTCCAAGCAAATGATTGGCTGCTACGGCCGCGCCGGCAGCGCTGGCGGCACTGCTTCCGATCCCGCTGCCTGGTTTTATGTGTTTTTCAATTTCTATTTCAAAACCAATCTTATTTTCTCCAGGGGAATCCATTTGGACCATTCTTTCCATCATAGACAACAGAACAACGCCTGCAACATTCTTTTCCGGTTCTGTCGGCAAATTGAAACTGTCTTTATTATGAATTATTACGATTGGTTCGTTAAGCAATGTCACTTTCATCACATCATAAGGTTCCTTCAATGCAAGACCGAGAATATCAAAGCCACAAACAAGATTAGCGACGGTGCCGGGAGAATGTACTGTTACATTCAGGCCCCCTCTAACTCCCCCGGTGGGGGAGGAAAAAGTAGACTCCGATAATGTGGAAGTTTGTTTCGTATCGGGATTACCAGGCATGAGGCTCAAATAATAAATTTTGTGACCAATTAAATGACATGTCCAAAGTCCCCCTTTGGGGGATTTAGGGGGCTGCTCTAATAATATCCGCAAACACGCCGCTGGCAGTGACCTCCGCACCGGCCCCTGCTCCTTTCACCACCATGGGCTGCTCTTTGTACCGATCAGTATAAAACAATACTACGTTATCTTTTCCATACAAATGATATAGATCATGCTTGGGATCGATATGTTGCAGGCCAACAGAAGCCTTGCCTTCATTATAAGAAGCGACAAATTTTAATTTACATCCGGCTGCATTTGCTTTGTCGAATATCTTTTTGAAATGTGCTTCTTCTTTTGCCATCGCGGCATAAAAATCATCTACCGATCCCTTCATACATGATTCGGGCATGAACGAATTATTGCTGATCTCATCCATTTCTAATTTCTCACCTGCTTCTCTTGCAAGGATCATAATCTTTCTCATGACGTCGGTCCCGCTGAGATCAAGGCGGGGATCCGGTTCTGTGTAACCTTCATCCTGCGCCTGCTTCACCACCTCGGCAAACTTTCTGGTTCCATCATAATTATTAAAAACAAAGTTCAGTGTGCCGCTAAGCACTGCTTCAATCCGATGCACCTGGTCGCCGCTGTTCAACAAGTCATTGAGTGTTGCGATCACCGGCAGCCCTGCACCTACATTTGTTTCAAAAAGAAAATGGGAATTAAATTCTCTCGCAATATCTTTTAGCTTTTTATAATTATCAAAAGCTGAAGAAGCTGCTACTTTATTACAGGCCACCACCGAAATACTTTTTCTTAATAATTGCTCATAAACATTCGCGACCAAATCACTCGCAGTAATATCAACAAAAATTGAATT
>DASVAM010000570.1:0-13866 GCA_036376375.1 Chitinophagaceae bacterium | reverse complement strand
TTGTTTTCTCATTGACAAAGGCAACGACCCCATCCCATTCAAGGGAAATAATCAAATCGTCGTCCCCGTCTCTATCGAGATCATTCCACACGGCATGTTTTACAAAGCCTGCTTTCGATAATTCATTACTATATTGAGTTGTGACGTCTGTAAACTTTCCTTTCCCATCATTCCTTAATAAATAAGACGGTGGGATAGTGCCATACTCCCAGGGTACTGCCCTGCCACCAATAAAAAGATCAATGAATCCATCACCCGTAAAATCATAAGGGACTACACAGGAGGCTGTAAGCATCAGGCTTTTGTCAAAAGCATCAGGTAAACGGCTTAAATTTCCTTTACGATCGTTCAAATAAACCCTTGGCAACAGGTAAGCACTGTTTCCATAGTATTCATTTCCACCGCTTGCAATAACAAGATCACTAAATGAATCATTATTGATATCTACCCAAATTGCATCTACATCTTCGTAAGTACTGTCAGCACTCAATGCGGGCTGATCAGATCTCAAAAATTTCCCTTTTGACTGCTGAATGAATAAAGCAGGTTTTTTAAATTTTGAAGCACCGATAAACACATCATCCAATCCATCAGCATTTATATCGCCAACGGCCAGCGCCGGTCCTTCTCTTGAAGTCATAAAAGGGATCAACGGCTCGCGGTCAAATTCATTAAATGTATTCTCTTCATGCAGGTATAATAAACCAGTTTGATCAGTGATGTCATTAGCTTCCCGGGCCGCATTAAAACTAGGATCCCTGATAAGGCTGTAATTAAATTGAGGCAATCCCTGTTGATAAACAACAGTTAGAATTGAATCTTTTATCGCCGGCAATTTCTCATAACTATTGTCGGGCCAGATAAGCAAAATAGAATCAACATTTGTATTAACAAGACCAATATGTACCGGCACTTCCATGCTTCCCTGAAACCCTCTCACCGGAAATTTTTCATACGTCCTCAATTCATTTGCTGTAAATACGATTACTTTTGCCCCGGTTGCATTTATGTTCGTTGATGGTCCTCTTAGCTTTAATTCAAGAAATGATTTTTTTGTTCCCCCATCATTCGAAAGGTTTTTATAGATCACCGCTGTTTCATCCACATTGTTTACCACCATATCCATGTCACCATCATTATCAAAATCTGCATAAGCGGAGCCATTGGAATATGTCTTCAAATTATTCCTGATCATTGAAGAGCCATCAGTAAATCTGGCCTCTCCCTTATTGAGGTAAAATTTGTTCTCCAGTTTTATCTGCGGAAATTTTTCTATCAAAGCCATATCGTTTTCACTCACACGATTGGCTCTTATTTTGGCCTGCAATTCCTCATTGCTGATATAGTTCACATAATCCATATCATTCATTCGTTTTGGAATACCATTACTCACAAACAGATCTTTCCATCCGTCATTATCAAAATCGGTCCATAGAGCCGCCCAACTCCAATCCGTTGCAAACACATTACTGTAATAACCGATATCAGTGAATAAACCGTTCCGCCTGTTTAGCTGCAATGTGTTCCTTGCAAACTGCGGGTGATAGCCATGCTGAATCTTAAAATGAAATAAATTGTATTCATCTTCGCCCAGTGATCTTTTTAATATATATGGATCTTCCGGCATCATGTCCATTGAAATGATCTCCGGGTAACCATCATTGGTGATATCAGCCACATCGGTGCCCATGCTGAATTGACTGGTATGCATCGTGGCCTTTTCCAAGCTATCGATAAATGTTCCGTTTTTTTGGTTAATGTAGAGATAATCATTTTCATGAAAATCATTTCCAATATACAGATCCGGATAGCCATCAAGGTTAATATCCGCTACCGAAAGTCCCAAACCGTAACCAATAATTGATCGGTTGATCCCGGAAGTTGCAGATACATCAACAAATTTTCCCGAATCATTTCTGAAAAGATAATCGGCGGAAAGCGTATCAAATGTGTTCAGGTAAGATGACCGTTCATTGAAAGTGCCATTGAAGCGTAGCGAATGATTCATCAGGAAAAAATCCAGATCCCCATCAAGATCATAATCAAAAAAAGCAGCTTGTGTACTAAATCCGCTAAAATCAAGTCCCATCGTTGCCGCTTCATTTTCATAATAAGGAATTCCATTTCCATCTTTCCCTTTGCAGATCAAGAACTGGTTCTTGCTTTGCAGCGTTTCATAATTGCCAACCCGGCACACATACATATCAAGGAATCCGTCATTATTGATATCCACAACCGAAACACCGGTGCTCCACCCTCCGTCCTGCGGTATCTTCGCTTCTTTCGTCACATCTTTAAACTTCATTCCACCTTGATTCAGATAAATTTTATTTTCACCCTGGTTCGCTGAAAAGAAAATATCACTAAGGCCGTCATTATTAAAATCGCCCACTCCAACGCCGGCGCCATTGTAGAAATACATGTACTTGAACATGTTGAATTGCGGCGTAGGAGTAAGCCTGTTGGCAAAATCAATTCCGGTCGCCCTACTTTCCAATGCTTCAAATAATGCGGGGGGAACTTCCTCTTTCTCTTTATTATCAGAACATGAAAAGGAGATCGTTACTACTGGTATAATTAATTTTATTAGCCAGGCGCTGATGCTACTATTAAACATATGTTGCGACGCTCCGTTCATCGTTCGTAATTCTATTTAGCAAGAGGCTGAAAGATAAAATGGGATAAAGAATAACAAATTATTTTCAATCAATCTCCTTTCCCTCATTCTCTCCTTTACTCTCTTAGCTTATACATAACCGGCAAATCATTATTTCTCAAAAACAAAATATAGTTTTCTTTTTGGCCAATTATCCATGCAATATCTCTTACCATCCCGGTAATCGAAATGTTATTTTCCAATGGTGTCATTTCCTGAAGCAACCTGCCGCCTTTGTTTTCCAATACAATTCCATAATTCGCATCCAGTCTTCCAAACTGTGGCAGGCATTCAGTCATATTTCCTCCAAGGATCAGATCTGTTTTTCCGTCATTATTTATGTCGCGGCATTGAATCGCATTGATACTCGAAAGCTGCGCCACCATTGGCAACTCCTGTATAGTGAATTTCCCACTCCCTTCGTTCCAGGCGATCACGCTGCTACTATAATTGAAAGTCTTAACTGTCGCAGATTGCACCAACGCTGGTTTGAAAAGGTCTTGAATTGTCTTTTTAGCAAACTCATGATGTCTTAAATTTTCTTTCTTCAATGAAGGCATGGCATCCGTGAACTCTCTTTTCAAAAAAACAGGCACATCTCTTCCATCCACAGTTTTTGAAAAAACTTTATCCGGCATTGTGTTCAGATCAAAATCATTTATCCAAAGTTTTACCGGATGCTGTTGATCGGGACGCAAATAGAAATTATTGCCATAGTTTCCCATGACAAGATCATGATCGCCATCTCCATCCAAATCGGCCGACTTGACCGACTGCCACCAGCCAAACATATTGTTCATGTTTGTTGGTATCTCATTCATCTTTCCGTTGGTAAAGGAGAATATCCTGGGTGTCATCCATTCCCCGACAATAATCAGTTCATTTTTTTTATCGCCATTCATATCAGCCCATACAGCATTTGTCACCATGCCGATATTCCTGATAGAGGAATTCAACTCCTGTGTGACATCTCTGAAATTTCCATTACCTGCATTCTCATAAATATAACTGTCAGGAGCAGCGCCATAATTATAAGAAAAGCTCCGGCCTCCAACAAAAAGATCCAGATCACCGTCCCCATCATAGTCATCCGCAACAGCCACTGAAATGTTTGAATTGTTGCCGGCAAATGCAACCGTATCTTTTTTAAAGTTTCCCTCGCCATCGTTTTTATATAATCTATGCCTTAACAAGCGATGTCTTGGCGGCAGGTTATTGCCGCCGGCCCCAACAAAAAGGTCCTGATCACCATCGCTATCGCAATCGAAAAACAGCACTGCTACATCTTCGAAATCTTTATCTGTTTCAAAGATCTTTTGCCCGGCTTTTAGAAATCCTTCGCCTGATTGCAGATACAACTGCGCCGTTTGTGCTTTGGCTGCACCAATAAAAATATCTTCTAAGCCGTCATTGTTAACATCTGCTACGGCCGCCTTTGGCCCCTCGTGGGAAAGCATTACCGGAATATTCCGTTCAACATAATAATCAATAAACGAACTGTCTTCAATATGTTTATCGAATTTCTGGATGACTGTCTCAAATAATGAAGCGGAAGAAAAATCTTTAACACTCTCATTAAGACCTGAGCTTTCCTGTGTTAGCCTGTAATTCCTGTTGACAATTATAGGTTCGATGGTCTGTGTTGTCTTATCCGGCCATGTTATTTGCACCCGTTGGATAGCCCTGTTTCCGACGCCCGCTATTATTTTATAGTCGGTACTTGATTGAAATCCGCGAAAAGGAAAAATTTCTCTTGTGATAACGCCATCATTTGTCAGGATCTCGATTTTGGCTCCGATAGCAAATTTATTTGGTGACTTTCCTTCAAGCTGAAACGACAAATAATTACTGTTACTGGTTTCCCGGCTGTTGTTTTTATATACAAAACCGGGCATGTTAACATTGTTCACTATAAGATCAAGATCGCCATCATTATCAAGGTCCCCATACGCTGCCCCATTGGAAAATGAAGGTTCTGCAAATCCCCAATTTTTCCCTTCGTCAGAAAATTTAAGATCGCCATTATTCCGAAAGGCTTTGTTAAGAATAGGAACAGAAGGCATACTATCAACGATCTGTTGTACTTCCTGTTTCTCACCTGTCATCACCATTTTCTGAATTATAACATCGGCAAAAAAATCAATGAAATCCTGGTCAATCACATCTTTATAAATTCCATTGCAAACATAGATATCATTCAGCCCATCATTATCTGCATCGAACACCAATGCACCCCAGCTCCAGTCACTACCTGCAACGCCGCTGAAATATGCCGTTTCCTTAAACTTTCCGTTACGATTATTTACCTGCAATGCATTTTGCTGAAACTGGCGATAGAATCCAAGCAATTCCTTTTTATGGTAAACATCATAATTATCAAAGGAGGAAGTTGTTTTTAACCGATAATCATCAGCCGGCAGCATATCGGTCGTAAAAATATCCGGGTAGCCATCATTATTTATATCTGCAAGATCTGCTCCCATCGAAGCAAGGCTTGTATGCTCCATCCATTGGGGTAGTTCTTCTTTAAATGTTCCGTTTTTTTGATTGACATATAAATAATCCCGTTCAAAAAAATCATTAGAAATATAAAGATCAGGATAATGATCATCGTTTATATCACCAACCGTCACTCCTAATCCAAAACCGATAAGACTTCCGTAAATATTTGCTTCTTTACTTACATCCGTGAAATGTCCACTGTCATTACGTAATAATTTATCGCCACCTCCTTTTACAAAATCTTCCACCGGCCAATCTTCGGCACGCAGTTCTCTTTTATTAGAATAATTGAGTGTGTTGACAGGAATAAAGCTGTTGTTGAGAATATAACAATCAAGATCACCATCAAGATCATAGTCGAAAAAAGCTGCATGTGTAGTATATCCTTTTTCATCAAGCCCATATTCCTTCGCCTTTTCAGTAAAGGTCAGGTCACGGTTATTTATAAATAACTTATTGCCATCTCCGCTTTTCCATTTATCAATGCCGGCATTACAAACATAAATATCAAGCCATCCGTCGGCGTTGATATCAACCATAGCCACACCGGTATTCCATTTTCCTTTTTCTTCTATGCCTGCTTTTGCAGAAATATCATCAAACTTAAAATTGCCTTTATTCAGGAATAATTTATTGCCCCCCATGTTAGACGACATGAATACGTCGGGAAGACTATCATTATTTATGTCTCCAATGCCAACACCACCACCATTATAAAAGTTACGATAGATAAAAATGTTGAAGTCTTTCGTGTTCTCAACCTTGTTGGTGAAGTCGATACCTGAATCTTCCTTTAATGTAAAGAGTGTTTGCTGTTGTTTTTCTTCACTGCAGGAAAAAAATGCGGTTATTATCAAAAAAATTAGAATATTCTTTTTCATATCCGAAAAGGCTCAGTATCGCAAGCTAACGGTATAAAACATAATTTAAAATTAAAAAGGCCATTCTTTCAAATGACCTTTTTAAGTACTGCTTGTATACTATAATATATCAATAGCCAGGATTTTGTACAAGGTTCGGGTTAATAGTTAGCTGCTGGTTGGGAATCGGATACAATAATCTTTCTGGAGTAGTGGCAGCCTTAAGCTGTCTTGCATTGAGGAAGGTGCCAAAGCGGATCATATCATTTCTTCTCCAACCTTCCCAATAAAGTTCGAATCCTCTTTCTTTGTAGACTGCATTCAGGTCCACCGTGCCCAGGGCTGTCAAACCTCTTGAAGGCAGTGTACGGATATTATTCACAATGGCGGCAGGTGTTGCGCCGTATCCGCCTGGTCCCGCAGTGGCGGTACCGCCACGCAAAATGGCTTCAGCTTTCATCAAAAGAATATCAGCAAGACGAAAGATCACGAGGTCATTGTCTGCCGGGAACTGATGTACCTGGTCTTGTACGTATTTAACTACGCGAATACCAGTAACCTCAAGATTGCCCCCTGCTTCTTTTAAAGCAACCTCCTTTGTGAATGAAAGGGGATTTCCCTTTCTATCCTGAAGATTAGCCCCAGCCCCATTTTTCTGCTGCCCGAACAACATACCAACCCTCATACCAGTTACATTCGTAAAACCAGGATAATATCCAAAATCAGCAGGGCCGGCATTTCCCCCGCCTCTTCTTTTGTCATTTGGGTCAAATGCATCATAGAAATCACCCAGTGTTGTAAATCCATTCCACCCACTTGGAGTCTGATTGTAGTGAGTACCGGCATGATAATGGAACATAGCCCCATTACCACCTGTTCCGGATGCATTATCATTCCTCAAACTATACACTATTTCTTTACCAATTATATCATTATTCGGCGTGAAATTATCAAAGAAATTAGCGGTAAATCCGCCAGGGTATGCCGGAAAATCAGCTAAAATCTGATCGGCTAATGAAATGACCTGGTTCATATCAGCTGCAGCAAAAGTTGGTGCTGCACGATCTGCATACACACCCCTGTTCAAGTAGATCTTCATTAATAAAGCCTTCGCTGCATTTTTTGATGCCCTCCCAATTCCATTGCCTGCTGTCAGGTCAGGAATTGCGCCATTTAGCTCAGCGATCAGATAATCTGCACATTCTGTTCCTTTCATAACTTCCGGAAGTGTTGAAGTCAAATCTCCTAATGAAGTTGAGCGGAAAGGGACCTGGTCCCATCCATCTAAGACAGACCACATAGTGAATGCTCTTAAAAATCTGGCCTCACCTTTTTGAACAGGGGTCGGATTTGCATCCAGTACTGTTGTTGCAGCAAACTGTGCTTGCAAAAGTTCACGGTATGTATCAGTCAGCCATCCATGATCTGCCGTCCACCTGTGATTATGATAAACACGCCACGCTCCATTATCATCCCAGTCACCACCCCTTGTTGGCCCAACGGCTTCATCGGATGAATGCTCAGATGCGGCCCACCAGCGACTTTGGTCCTGGTATGGGTTATTCAAAGATCTGTAGGCACCTTGCAACAATGCCGCAGCATTGCCGCCGCCGCTACCGCCACTGCTGCCCTGAGTAGTTTCGCTGTTGAATTTTTCCTCAAGCTTGGTGCAAGCACTGAAGAAGACAACACCGGAAACCAGTAATATTAATTTGCTATATTTCATATAAACAAGTTTTATCGTTTTTACAATGAGAAGTTTATGCTTATCTGGAACCTTCTTGCACTTGGGTAAGGAATATATTCAATACCATAAGAAGGAATACCGCCTATATTCTTATCGACATTTACCTCAGGATCGAAGCCTGAGTAATCAGTAATTGTGAATAAATTCTGACCAGTGATCGCTACCGTTGCATTTTTGAAGTATTTGCCGACATTACCGAACGAATAAGCAATCCTCGCATTCTGGCATTTGATAAAGTTCCCTTTTTCAAGGAATCTTGTAGAAGCAGTAATTGGATTTGATAAATCTTCTCTTACCTCGCTATTTATAAAGGACGATGCCACATTTCTTGAACCCAGATTTGTTATAGGTATTACGTTCATTGCTGTTTCGTTGAAAATATAATGTCCAAATGCCCCATTTAAGTTCATCGTAAACGTCAATTTTTTATACCTTAACTCAGTGCTGGCGCCTAATAAGAAATCCGGATTGGGATCTTCATCATAATACAAAACATCACCATCATCAAGATAAATGCTTTGGCCTGTTGTCTTATCTATACCCTGGTAAATTCTTGTATAGAATACATTAAGCGGATAGTTTGAAGCAAGCTTTTGAACATAAGCGCCAGAACTTCCCTGGCCACTTAATCCACCAGTGTTGTAAGTACCGTTCAGACCTTCCAGGATATTTTCCAGCCATGTACCATTCACGCCTAAGTCCCATGTAAAATCCGCCTTTTTAATAATGCTTGCATTAACAGCCAACTCAACACCTTTATTCGTGATCAGCGCATCCAGGTTTTTCCATTGTTTTGCGGCTGAGGCGCCCGGCTGAGGAAAATCTAATTCAAACAAAACATCCTTAGTTTCCTTTTTAAAATAATCTGCAGTTACATTAATTAATCCCTTCAACAATTGAAAATCAAGACCAATATTCAAGTTGGTGGATGTTTCCCATTTTAGATCAGGATTTCCTACATTCTGCTGGGTAATTGATCCGGGACCTGAGACTCCATATCGTGTTTGCGAAGCTCCTGAAGGGAATTCCTGATTGCCAGTTTGACCCCAGCCAGCTCTCAATTTCAGATTCTGAACAAAATCTATCCCTTGCATAAAGCCTTCATTACCGATTACCCATGCTGCTGAGAATGATGGGAATATGGCGTACTTATTATTTTCACCAAATTTGGTTGAACCATCCCGACGGACAGTTGCTGTCAATAAGTATTTATTCTTATAATTAACGTTAGCCCTTGCAAACATCGATTGTAGTTCGTTCGTAGGGGATTCATAATGCTGAATATTTCTACTGGAAACTGTTGAGTAGCCTAACATATTATAATAGGGTATGCCAAGATCAGCAAAATCTTGTCCTGTCTCGCTGGCGTTGGAATTTTCGAAATTCAGGTATTCATAACCAATGACGGCATTCAAATAGAAATTTGGGTTGATCTGCTTATTATAGCTCAGTGTGTGAGTGAATTGCTCTACCAGCACTTTTGCTGTTGAAACGCTTGCCCAACCCCTGTCCTTAACATCATTTATATTAAGAAGCCCACGGCCAACCATTGCAGTGCGACTTCCGTCGCTTTGGTTGCGACCATACTGGAATTTATACTCCAGTTCATTTGTGAACCTGAAATAAGGAGCTATATAACCCCAGACCTGCGATGTTTTAACATTGTCGTCATACATCTGGAGCATCCAAAGGGGATTTACCGAGGAAGCTCCAAATTGCGGTTCTACCCAATAAGAACCATCAGTCTTTTGAAAAGGATGCGTAGGATTCCATTGTAAAGCCTGACCAATCAAACTACCCTGGAAGCCGGCATTGTTTGTAATGGGAACAATTTCCTCCTGTATAAAAGCAGTATTTACATTAACATCTAATCCAAGCTTTTTGCTTTCCAAAAACTTGAAGTTACCTGTATATCCTATTGTATATTTTTTCAATTGAGATTCTTCGACGATGCCTTTCTCGTTCAAAAAGCTTACTGAAACTCTTTGACGTGCGGTTTCAGTTCCACCACTTAATGCGAGGTTCACATTTTGTGTTATACCTGTCCTGAATATGGCATCCATTGCATCCACACTCCCACCATAGTTTGCTGTTGGTACGGCTTGAGTAGATACCGTTGAAGGCAACCCATATTTTGTTAATGCTGCCACATATTCAGAACCACTTAATATGTCTATTTGATTTGCAATGTTAGATGTCCCGAATGCATAGCCGAATTCGATTGACGGAGTACCTGTCTTTCCTTTTTTTGTAGTAATCAGAATGACCCCATTTGCGCCCCTCGACCCGTAAATTGCAGCAGCAGATGCATCTTTTAATACATCCATACTTTCAATATCGGCTGGGTTAACAAAATTTAATGGGTTTGACCCCGGAGTCCCTCCCATACCAGGAAGTCCTAAACCCGGACGACCAGAACCTCCCTCTAAAGGAACACCATCAACAACAATTAATGGAGAATTGCCTGAACGTACAGAACCTGTACCCCGGATCCTGATAGTCGCAGCGGCACCTGGAGAACCATTGTTGTTGGTAATTTGTAATCCGGCTACTTTACCCTGGATCAATTGTTCCGGCGAGGTGTTAACGCCCTTATTAAAATCTTTTTCCTTTACTGAAGCAATGGATCCGGTCAGGTCTTTTTTCCTCGCAGTACCGTAACCAGTAACAACAACTTCACCGAGTTGTGCATTGCTTATCACAAAAGCGACTTCAATGGAAGATTTTCCGGTGATGTCAACTTCCTGGGTGGCATACCCAATGGATGAAAATACCAGTGTGTTGACACTTGGACCAACTGAAATTCTGAATGAACCATCAGATGCGGTTTGTGTTCCGGTTCTCGCTCCTTTGACTGTAATAGTGACAGCAGGAACACCGGTATTTGTTTTAGAGTCGATCACCCTCCCGGTTACGACTCTGTCTTGGGCCATTACTAACTGCGATATACATAGCAGTACAATAACAGCTGCGGATTTTAGCAGATTTTGGCAGAACATAAGCATTAGTAGTTATCGTGATTAAAAAAATACGATTAGCTGTGTAAGTTAGACACATTTATGAAATCACCAATATTTTCAACCACTTTTTTTCTTTCATCTTTAACGTCTCAACGAATTATCCGACTTTTTTTACTTCAAACAATCATTTGTAATAAAAGTTGACAACAGTTAAGAGTTCATTTTTCTTTTAATTGCTGCTCCTGGAATATAGATTAGGTAAATAAAAATGAACAAACATTTTACAGAGAATAATTTATACCCCCTATTTCTTTTTTTCCACAACATCTGCCAGCTTGTTATTTTTCAAGCCAGTTTTTAATTTATATAGCTTGCCCGGGCGGTGGGGTACATCGTCTTCCATTTCATCAAGATCATCCAGCCAATTTTTTAATGCTATTTTTTTTCTGAAATTTCTTCGATCCAGCTTAGTTCCCAGAATTGCCTGGTACAAATCCTGTAACTCCCGCAATGAAAATTTTTCTGGCAAAAGGTTAAAGACAACCGGCTCATCCATTATCTGAATGCGGAGTCTTTGAAGACAAGCCTCTATGATCTTCTTGTGATCGAAAGCCAGGTCTTTAAGATCTTTTAATGAATGCCAGTGTACTTCGTTGTCAGTGATCTCCAATTTGTGATTGCGAATATTGATCAATGAATAATAGGCAGTGGTGATAACCCGGCCTGATGGATGACGATTCACCGCTCCAAAACTTCCGACCTGCTGGAGAAACACATCGTCCAATCCTGTTCTTTGTCTTAATACACGGTAGGGTGCACTGTCAAGGTCTTCTTCTACTTTTACAAGATCTCCCAATAATGACCATTTGCCGGCAAACTCTTCGAGATCTGATTTGATGAGCAATATCCTCAATTCCTTTTTCTCAAAACCAAAAATGACGCAGTCAACCGATATCGCTATCCTGAAATAATCAATATGGCTGATCTTTTCAGCTTCGGCTGTTTTCATTTTCTTAATTGCATCAGCAGTCATAAAATCGATGATAGCTCTTAGAATACTAAAATCTTCTTTGTTTGTACGCCGTTCTTTACGACAACGCGAAGTAAATAAATTCCCGGTGAAAAACTTGTTCTTTCGCTTTTATTAAGCGAAATCTTATGAATTCCTTTCGCCAGCACTCCCAAAGGCTTTTCAAAAACTTTTTGTCCTGATTCATTATAAAGTTGGAGCGAGGCAGCACCGGTTTCCTCATTCTCAATTTCAACAATCCCGTTTTCAACCAACGGATTTGGGTAAACATTTACCGTAAATGTAACCGGCTGGTTATCGATATTGGTAACGGGTGTTGTTACAACATTAGTCACATTACGATTCAGATAAAGATGGAATTCTCCCGGCTGTAAGGTTATGGATTGTGGAGTTCCGGTCGCGGTAAATGTGTTTCCGTTCAGATAATCATACCAGGTGCCTGCATTTTGAAAGGTGACGGTACCGGTCGTTGTATTTACATCAAAATTGCCAACAATACACACGTTAGATGTATCCGTAGTTAGCTGTAACCATTTAAATGCACCTGCAAGATTCTGTGTTACACGGTCGGTCAAAAAACCGTTATTATATAATGGATGAAAGCGAAGTTTTAATAATGCCGAATAAATGTCATACAATCTTTGCCGGCTGATATTTTGCATATAATCCCATCGAATCGGTTTTGGATCCAGACGACAGGCATTATTCACCGTTCCATTTGTGCAATGATTGATACTATAATCATAGCCAAGCTCCCCAAACTGCCAGATCATTTTTGGGCCGGGTATCATCGCAAAAAAGGAAGCACACATTTCCATTCTCTTCAATGCAGTGCCGAGGTCTTTTGTATTATAAGAGCCCGATACATTCCCAAATTGCAGATTTTTATACATCAATCTTTCTTCATCATGGCTTTCCATATAAGTAACAAGATGAGGTTGAGTCCAGTTTCTTACTTTAAAAATGCCATTTTCAAAATTTGAATTGGGTAACCAACCCATCGCTGCTTCCTGGAAATTAAAATTCGAGTTGCCCCAAAGCATCATGCCATAATTTGAAAGCTCGGTCTCTTCATTATTATCTGCAAAATGTTCCAGTATGCAATAGCTGCCGGGAGATTTCACCTGCATTGTATCATAATATCTTTTCCAGATGGCCACCCTGTCCGCATGGTAAGCAGAAATGCAAGCTTCATTAGTCGTACTGCCGCCGCATTGGGTATTTTGGGTAAATCCTTTTGAAAGATCCCAACGAAAGCCGTCCAATTTATATTCCTGCAGCCAATGCTCCACCACACGGCTTGTGAAATATCGGGTTGCTAAGCTCTCATGGTTAAAATCATTAAACACATTATAAGGGTGTGTGGCGGTTATATTGAACCATGGATTATTGGCGGCAGGCTGATTTGTCAGATTATTCCAGTACAATGCTGCCAGCGGGCAAAGACCTGTAGCATGATTCAACGCAAGATCCATGATAACAGCAATTCCTTTTGAATGACATGAATCGATGAATTCCTTAAGACTATTCTTTGGCCCATAATATTTATCCGGAGCCAAAAAGAAATCAGGATTATAACCCCAGCTATTGTTTCCTTCAAATTCATTGAAAGGCATGATCTCGATTGCATTTATTCCCATTCGTTTGAAATAGCTCAAAGTATCCCGTAGCGCTTTCCAATCATGCGCCTGTAAAAAATCTCTCAGGAGTAATTCATAAATAATCAACCCACGTTTATCGGGTCTCGAAAAGGTTGGAACCTGCCATGCATAAGCTGGTTGATTCGTTTGCAAAACACTTACGATCCCTGTTGTTTGTGATGGATAAGCCATCAGGTTGGGATACGTACTTGCAGGAATGCCGCTGTCATTCCAGGGATCAAGAATTTTTTCTGAATATGGATCTGCAATTTTTAATTGTCCATCTACCAAATATTGAAACGCATATTCTGTGCCCGGGGTAAGTCCTGTTATTCGTATCCACCATGTATTATTATCGGGTGTTTTGTTCATTTGATTTGTCGTCTGTTCGTTCCAGCTACCGCCTGGGAAAGAACCTATGACCGACACACGATTTTTTCCGGGTGCATATAAAACCAACACAACAGACGT
>DASVAM010000507.1:0-8296 GCA_036376375.1 Chitinophagaceae bacterium | reverse complement strand
CCTTTGCTGTCAAGCGTCACGGCACCTTCCTTCATTTTCTCAATAAAAACACGATAGGTATGATCAGCACTTTTTAAGGTAAACAATTGCGGCCCACTTTGGGTTTCTACGACCAGCGCGTCTATCTGCCCTGTACGAATCGCATGGATCGTTTCGTTCGCTTCCTTCAGTCGGAATTTCAGTTGCTCCAGTTCCTGCAGCAGATCCCCGTAATTTTTTGTTTCTTTCATGAAAGGTCGCCTTTTAATGCTCCAATACTTTTAAGTACTCTTTCGCCATCTGACATATCGCCGATCAATCGCTTTTCGGGTAAAGGAAATTTCTTTATGAGCAAGGGTAAAGCAATAATATTTTCCTGTTTCGCAATCGACGGCTGCTGATGTACGTCAATTATTTCCAATTCATAATTTTTATCAAGATATTCATCAAATAGATTTTTGGTATTAGCGATTGCCCGGAGTGAATTCGGAGAAGCTCCTGTCACATAAAGTCGAAAAACATATAAATCTTCTTTGGTTTTTAAATGCCCATGGCCACTGGTCTTGTCTTTATTCATGACGTTAATTGTTTCGCCGGACGGATATTTAAACCTACAAGCACTTTTTCTTCGTTTGAGAGATCGCCGATTATTTTTCGGATCGGCTCGGGAACTTTTCGTACCAATGTTGGGATAGCGAATATTTGATCGCCTTCCGCCAATTGGGGATGCACCAACAGATCAATCACTTCAATTTTATATTGTCCCTTTAAGTGGGTCTCGCAATATTTTTGAAGGTTTTCCAACGCAGTGACTGACTTGGGTGTTTTACCTGCAACATACAGTCGCAATTCCCATGTTTGTGGCTTTTTTACCATTGCTTACTTTCCGGTCTTTTGTTTTGTGTTTTTTGCTAAACTGTTTTGCTGTCTTCGGCGGGCCATCGCCTTTCTTTCTTCCTGATCTTTAAAATCCTGGCCCTTTAGCTTCCGCAATTTTTGTTCCTCTCTTTCGGATCCCAGCAGCACTCCATCTGGGCCTAAATATATCTCCACAAGCTTTAATCCTTTTTTTGTGATCACAAATTCCCTTACCTGGTTAGAATGCTTTAATCCACGGGCTTTCATAACATATAAAACCTTGTTTCGTTCGCCATTCGACTCAATATCTTTTACCGATATCCATGCGTCAACCAAAGAAGATACTCCTTCATCCATCTTTTCGTCCATTACCTTTATTAATGCTGTCAGCATAACCGTTATCCCCTCCCCCTGTAAAAAATCAATAAGCCGCAGCAACATTGAGTTTACCTCGTTTGCTAATCCCACAGAAACAAGATTGGTGACAGGATCAAGCACGACAGTTGTCGGTTTAAACTTCCTCACGACTTTATAAATATTCGAAAGATGCGTTTCAAGACCGTATAACGCAGGCCGGGCAGAATGAAATTGCAATAATCCTTTTTTTACATGTGGCTCAAGATTTAATCCTATTGACCTCATATTACGAATGATCTGAGGAGGTGACTCCTCAAATGCAAAAAATATCGCCCGCTCCCCCCTCCTGCACGCTTCGTGTACAAAATAGGCAGCTATGCTTGTTTTTCCTGTACCGGCCATACCTGAAAAAAGAATACTGCTGCCGCGATAATATCCCTTTCCCCCGAACATTTCATCAAGCGTGGGCAGTCCAGTACTTATTCTTTCAGATGAAACTTTACGGTCAAGCTTGAGCGACGTAACGGGCAACACAGAAATGCCTTCATCATCAATTAAAAATGGAAACTCGTTAGTGCCATGCGACGAGCCCCGGTATTTTACGATTCGTAATCGTCGTGTCGAAATTTGATTGATCACCCTATGATCCAAAAGGATGACACAATCGGAAACATATTCTTCTAACCCATGTCTTGTTAGCTTGCCATCTCCCTGTTCGCCCGTTACAATTGCGGTTACTCCCTTACCCTTTAACCAAAGAAAAAGGCCTCGAAGCTCGGCGCGAAGAACTCCCTGGTTAGTCAGCCCGGCAAATAAATTCTCGATCGTGTCAAGCACAACTCTTTTCGCGCCAATGCTGTTGATGGCATGCTCTAATCTTATAAATAATCCGTCAAGGTCATATTCACCCGTTTCCTCTATTTCATTTCTTTCAATTCGCACATAATCCAACCTTAATTTTTTTTGTTTCTGTAACTTGTCAAGATCAAAACCGAGCGATGCAACATTCATCGTAAGTTCTTCCGTCTTTTCCTCAAACGTTACAAACACACCTGGTTCGTTAAACTTGTTGGCTCCATGAACCAGGAACTCAACCGAAAAAAGCGTTTTACCGCAACCCGGCCCCCCACAGATAAGCGTTGGGCGACCCGCGGGTATTCCACCCAACGTCACTTCATCAAGCCCGATAATTCCTGTCCTTGTCTTTTGAATTGACATCATAAAAACAATTAAATCATAGAAAAAGAGATAAAAGTATTTTTCTTACGTTGCATAAAAAAATCATTCAGAAAGAAATTAACCAGCGTTTCAACATGATGCTGCATAATAATTGTAAGAAGGGAATGCCAGTGTAAAAACAAATGATGTTGAGGAAAAAATTCTACATTTTTAAGCTATAAATTTACCATATGACAGGAGTTAATATCCGGAAAGCCGCGCCCGGTGACGTTGAGCAACTTTTAGCATTTGAGCAGGAGATTATACACACAGAGCGGCCTTTCGACCCAACCGTGAAACCTGATCCGATCAATTATTATGATCTCAAAGCAATGCTGGTGGCCAGGAATGTCGAAGTACTTGTTGCGGAAATCGGCAATAGGATCATTGCTTCAGGCTATGCACGTATTGAAAAGTCGCAACCCTTTTTAAAACACACGCATCATGCTTACCTGGGTTTTATGTATGTCGCACGGGAATACAGAGGACAGGGGATCAATAAGGAAATCATAGGCACATTGGCAAAATGGGCATTAAGTCAAAACATTCATGAGCTCCGCCTCGAAGTATATTATGACAATGTTCCTGCGATCAAAGCCTATGAGAAATTCGGTTTTAAAAAACATATGATAGAAATGAGATTTAATTTAGACGACCAGGGAAATAAATAACAATAGCATGATACAGCCGCATGAAATGAAGCTGGGTTTGCCGATGAAATTATGTAATGGAGCAGTTTCGACAACAACGAAGGTTTGGGATGTACTGGTGGCAAGCAAAAATGGAAATTTAGAACAGGTGAAACGGTTGGTTAGTGATTGTCCCGAATTGATCTATGCACAATACAACTACACTCCCCCCATACATTTTGCCGTTCGTGAGGGTCACGTTGAACTTGTAAAATATTTATTGGATAACGGGGCCCACGACGCCAACTACAATATCTATCCATTTTCAGAATCATTACAAACAATCGCAAAAGACAGAAATTACAATGAAATAGTATCGTTGCTGGATCAGTACGCAAATGATCCATCAAAGCAAAAATATAAAGGTGATAATGGCGAAATCATTTATAACCGAAGTGAATTACAATTAGAATTCCAGGAGGCAGTGGACAAAGACAGCCTTGATAAAGCAGGAAGGATACTGAAAGAACATCCTGAATTTGCTAAGGACGAAACATATTTTTGGGGTGAAGGAATTTTAGTTTTTGCAGCCAAGAAAAATAATCGCAGGATGATCGATCTTTTGATGAGTTATGGAGCAAAAGTTCCGGCAATTTTAAAATGGGGACAGTTTTACTATTTTGAAAGATTGGATGGAGCTACCTACATGATGGAAAAAGGAATGGATCCCAATACAATGAGCTGGCATCATGTTACGTTGCTTCATGATATGGCACAAAAAGGAGACATTCAAAAAGCCGCATTACTTATAAAATATGGTGCGGATATCGATCCTGTAGAGGAAGAATTTCAATCAACCCCTCTGGGTATGGCAGTACGATGGGGACATATTGAAATGGTCGACTATTTACTTTCAAAAGGCGCAGATCTTAATAAGGCTGGCGCTCAATGGGCAACGCCACTGGCGTGGGCAAAAAAGAAAGGGCACCACGAGATCGAAAAAATTCTCAGAAGGCATGGAGCTAAATAAATTTATCCCGGCGAAACAATTTAAAAAAAATTAAGCATCATGAAGATCACTTATCCTCATACGATCGAAAATGGCCAGGGCGAAAAAATAATATTTCATTCGGTCGAAAAGGAGTCTGATGGCGACCGGGTGGTCGTAGAGAACTTTGTTACCCCCGGACACGGACCGGTCATGCATACCCATTTTTTGCAGGATGAGGCATTAACAGTTATTAAAGGAAAGATCGGGTACGAGGTCATGGGTGGCGAAAAAGTTTATGCCGGCGAAGGAGAAACTGTTTTCTTCAGGCGTGGCATACCCCATCGTTTCTGGAATGCCGGGAATGACATTCTTAATTGTAAAGGCTGGATAAAGCCGGCCAATACAATTGTATTTTATCTTTCTGCAATTTACGATGCACAAAAAAAATCAGGCAGTGAACAGCCTGAAAAATTTGATGGCGCCTACCTATTAACCCGATATGCAAAAGAGTATGACCTGCCGCTAATACCAGCTCTTGTAAAGAAGACCATCATACCGGCCACCTATCTACTCGGAAAGATCATGGGCAAGTATAAGAAGTTTGAAGACGCACCTGATCCTGTGGTGAAATAACGATAAGATCATGTAGCCTGTTTCGCAGTTTTTCGGCATTAATATTGGCGCAACAACTTACAAACTCATTTTATGTCAGTATATGTAGTAAATGCATACGATATTCACGATGCCGAAACATTCAAAGAATATCCGCCACGAGTTGCACCATTGCTTGTAAAACATGGTGCGAAACTATTAGCAATGGACACCGACGCAAAAGCATTGGAAGGTGAACCTAAATCAATGAATGCAATCGTTGAATTTCCTTCTGAAAAAGCTGCACGCAAATTCTATAATGACCCGGAGTATCAATCGTTCATACAGTTACGACACAATTCCACATCAAATTGTACCATGATCATATTAAGGCAATTTGAGAAAGAATAAAAAGACCAACCTGGTTGGATTGGTCTTTATGCAAAATCTATTTTCAAATTAAAATGCTAACTGTCCTCCGTTTCTTGGATCTGTCTTTGTCTCCAATTTATAATTTGGCGGAGGTTCTTTGCCCAAAAGATTTTTTACAAAATAATCCCAACGACGACGCATCATATAAGGTGAATCAGCACCAAAACCATGTCCGGCATTTGGAAAAATAACAAGATCGTAATCTTTGTTGGCTTTTGTCAATGCATCCACCACCAGCATCGTATTATAAGGGGGTACATTATTATCCATCATGCCATGGGCAAGCATCAATTTTCCTTTTAGGTTCTTTGCATAGACCTGGTTAGCCTGGGCTTCATAATTATCTTTACCATCTGGTCCTTTGGTCAACAGACCAATGTAACGTTCGCCCCAATCATCTTCGTAATTTCTGTTGTCATGATTACCGGACTCCGAGATGCCTACTTTAAAGAAGTCAGGATACCTGAACATGGCTGCTGCAGTTGCAAAACCTCCACCGGAATGTCCCCAGATACCGACTTTGGTAGTATCTATGTATGGATAACGCTGTGACAATTGGCGAATACCGGCGATCTGGTCGGGCAATGTATTTGTGCTCATATCGGGCCAGTACTTATCATGAAAACTTTTTGAACGATTGGGATTTCCGGTGCCTTCGATCAACACCACAACGAATCCCAATTCAGCCAATGCCTGGTGATCGCCTCTTGCTGCACTAAAACCCCAGCTACCGACACTTCCGCCCTGCGGACCGGGATAGATATAGTCAACAACCGGGTATTTTTTATTTGGATCGAGATCAGTGGGCGTGAACATGATCCCGTAAATATCAGTTTTGCCATCATGAGCTTTCACAGAAAAAGGTGTCGGTGGTTTCCATCCGGCAGCTTTCAATCTTGATACGTCCGTTTTTTCCAATTCAACAATCTGCTTTCCGCTCATGTCACGCAAAACAGCAACCGATGGTACATCAGGTTTTGAATAGGTATCAATAAAATAATTTTCCGAAGGAGAGAAACTAATCGAATGCGTACCTGCTCCCGGACTAAGTAATGTGAGATTCTTTCCGTCAAAACCGATTCTATAAAATTGGCTGAAATAGGGATTCTCCGCTTGTGTACCGGCAGCCATAAAATACAACAGGCGGTTCTTTTCATCCACACTGATAAGCCGTGTTACAACCCAATTACCTTTTGTAATCTGATGTTTTAATTTTCCTGTGGTTGCATCATACAGATAAAGATGTCCCCAATCATCACGTTCAGAGAACCAAATGATCTCTCTTGTTTTTGGAAGATATCTCCAGTTAATGGCGCCCCATCCGGATTCATATTGGGTGGGTACTACTTCTTCAAACACTTCACGAACTTCTCCTGTCAGTGCATTTGCAATGCGGAATTTTTCCTGCTTATGATCTCTTGAAGTAGAAAGAAATGCCACTTCAGTTCCATCCGGATTCCAATCAATATCATCAAATGTTCCACTGCTTGAAATATCATCACTGAGAGATGCCCTGTGCGGATCGGGTGGAATATTGAACATGATCACTTTTGCTTCATCAACATTTATCACACAACGGTGGATCATTGGAATATCCTTATCGCCGGGTAAAGGATATTTCCATGCTTTTAATGTTGGATGACCAACATTTGTTGTAGCAAGATACATCTCGCCGACATTCCGCTGGTCCTGTTTGAAAGTGGCGATCTTTTTTGAATCAGGCGACCAGCGCAGAATTGCTCCGTCGCTTCCTCTCCAACCGGCATTGTCTGTAGCATAACCAAAATCCTTCACGCCATCTGTTGTCAATTGCTTTTGTTCATTAGTTTTTATATTTTTTACCCAAAGATTATGATCTTTAATAAATGCAGCTTTTGTTCTGTCGGGTGATAAGACCTCGATACCACGACTTCCGCGACCAAATCCACCGGAACGTTGTGCATTTTCAAGAAGCCTGGTGGTATCAGCAACTATTGAGGAATTTTGCAGATCATATTTCCATTGCTTACCATCCGAACGGAATGTGATCGATTTTCCATCATCGGAAAAATTAATAACCTGGAATGGTAACATCGTGCCAGCATATTTCTTGTTAGTGGCCATAGAAAGTGCTTGCGCCAATTTTTCATGATCAAATGCAACCTTACGGGTTCCTTTTGCAGCATCGACTAAAACAAACTCACTTCCGGTGGGCGTCAAAACCCTGTACCAGAACTTGTCGCCAGGCATCCAATTAGGGAAAACATTACCACGATCAACATATTTCTGCATGTTATAGCCCAATTTACTTTCTGCCCTCTCATAATCTTTGCCGGTTAGCGCATCCTGGGCATGGATGGAAAGAATATAGAAACATGAAATGAAACCAAACAAGAGTTTTCTCATAAAAAAATATTTATTAAAAGTCATGGGTGAAAGGACCGCAAATTAAGGTCTTTTCAAGAAATCTTCCATACCGTCTGTACCTGTAGATTCTGACGATGTTTGGGTTGGCCCTGATCGTTGGCTTAGTAATTGTGCCCATTTAATTTCTAAAACAAGATCCGATGACAAACAGATCAAAATGTGCGGAAGCTCAAATGCTGATCAGGAAACCCGCCGGTGAAGTTTTTGATGCATTTATTGATCCTGCAATAACAAAGAACTTTTGGTTTACCCGAAGCAGTGGCCGGGTGGAGGTCGACAAAAAAATAACCTGGTATTGGGACATGTATGATGTTTCGACAACTGTGATCCCAAAAAAGATTCTACGTGACCAGCAGATCATATTTGAATGGGATAATCCGTCAAAAACAGTTGAATTTAATTTCAAAGAATTAGATGATCGATCAACTTATGTAACCGTTATCGAAAGTGGTTATGATAAAGAAGGAGATGAATTAATAACGACCATTAAAGACTCAACCGGTGGTTTCACAACTGTGCTGGATGGGCTTAAAGCATTTATGGAACATCGAATTAATTTGAACCTGATAGCAGACAAGTTTCCAAAAGAGGTTATGCAACACGGACATGATTGACAAGTTCTTTCCGAGTATCTTTGCGGGAATGAAAAGTTTCGACGTACCGATTATTTATCGCAGCCCACTCATCACGGCCATAAAAAAGAAGCGAAAAGAACAGGATAAGATGAAAAGGGATTTTACTCCTACCCTTCTTGACCTGGGTCCACTACAAATTTATCTCGCGAGGCATTTCGGTTTTTGTTATGGAGTGGAAAATGCAATAGAGATCGCTTTCA